>NZ_CP035033.1:1200000-1500000 GCF_004028275.1 Hydrogenovibrio thermophilus | reverse complement strand
AATAACAGTACGATTAACCGTGGCGCAATAAATGATACAGTGATTGAATCTAACTGTATAATTGATTGTCTGGTCCAGATTGGGCACAACGTTAAGCTTGGTTATGGGACGGCCATTGCCAGTCAGGCTGGTATCGCAGGCAGTACGGAAATTGGTCAATACTGTGTTTTGGCTGGACAAGCTGGTGTGACAGGGCATGTGACGATTGCCGATCAAAGTCATTTCGGCGCCAAATCCGGTGTGACTGGGCATATTAGAGAGGCGGGAAGCTATTCCGGCTTTCCGGCAGTGCCGACGGCCGAATGGCAAAGAACCATGGTTCGCATGAAAGGGCTCACGAAAATGGCTCAAAAAGTGAAACGGTTGGAAAGCGAATTAGAAGAAATAAAATCACAATTGGAAAATAATTAAAATGCTAATCGATATAAAAGAAATTTTTGAATATCTACCGCATCGTTACCCTTTTTTGCTGGTAGATCGCGTAACCGAATTCAACGCGGGTGAGTCTCTAAAAGCTTATAAAAATGTCACTTACAACGAACCACAATTCACAGGGCACTTTCCGGATAACCCGATTATGCCAGGTGTGATGATTATCGAAGCCATGGCGCAATGTACCGGTATTTTAGCGTTTAAAACCCAAGAAGTGAAGCCGGATGGTTCTTCAATGTATTACTTGGCCGCCGTGGATAACTGCCGTTTCAGAAAGCCCGCTGTTCCCGGTGATCGCTTGGAGTTCGAAGTCAAAACGGTCAATAATAAGAAAGGTATCTGGAAATTTCAGTGCACGACCAGTGTCGACGGGAAAATGATTGCTTCCTGTGACATGATGTGCGCGGAACGCAGTGTTTAATCGCTTCAGAAAAAAGGATATTGAGTGATACATTCAACGGCAATTGTTGATTCTCAGGCGAAAGTCGCGGCGGATGTCGAAATTGGCCCTTATTCCATTATTGAGGGGCCGGTCACGATTGGAGAGGGCACGGTTGTTGGACCGCATGTTGTGATTTCGGGCCCGACCACCATCGGAAAAAATAACCGTTTTTATCAGTTTTGTTCCATCGGTGCCGCGCCACAGGACAAGAAATATGCGGGTGAACCCACGACCTTGGTCATTGGCGATAACAATACGTTCCGTGAAAATGTGACAGTGAATCGAGGAACGGTTCAAGATCGTGGCGAAACCACGATTGGCAACGATAATTGGGTCATGGCCGGAGTGCATATCGCCCATGATTGTGTCGTCGGAAACCATGCTATTTTCGCGAATGCGTCCGCCTTAGCCGGTCATGTTATTGTGAATGATTGGGCGATTCTGGGTGGCTACACATTGGTGCATCAGTTCTGTAACATCGGAGAACATTCCTTTTGTGGCATGGGTAGCGTCATCAACCAAGATGTCCCGAATTTCGTCACGGTGTCCGGAAATCTGGCTGGTCCGCGTGGCTTGAATGTCGAAGGCTTGAAGCGTCGAGGGTTTGACCGCGAGCAAATCAACTTAGTGAAAAAAGCTTACCGCGCACTCTATCGCACGGGTTATCGCCTTGAAGAAGCGATTTATGAAATCGATGCGATGAACGATGAGCGTGATACCTTGGGACCGCTTGTCAGCTTCCTTAAACAGTCCAATCGTGGCATTGTCCGATAACTCAATTGTAATGGATGCGATGTCCAACCCGCCTGTTTTTGCCCTGGTCGCCGGCGAAGCTTCCGGCGATACCTTGGGCTCAGAACTGATTATCTCCCTTAAAAAACGGTTTCCCCACGCGCGTTTTGTTGGCATTGGCGGTCCTAAAATGTTGGCGCAGGGTATGGAAAGCTGGTATCCGATGGAACGTTTGTCGGTGATGGGGCTTTTTGAAGTTCTCAAGGTTCTACCAGGCCTGGTCAAATTGCGCAAAGAGTTGATTCAGCGTTTATTGGATTTGAAACCGGATGTCTTTATTGGCGTGGATGCACCGGATTTCAATTTTCGAGTTGAAGCGGCGATGAAGGCCGCTCAGATTCCAGCCATTCATTATGTCGGGCCATCCGTTTGGGCTTGGCGGGAAAAGCGGTTGTTGAAAATCAAACGTTGGGTGGATGGGGTGCTGGTCTTGTTTCCGTTCGAACTGCCGTTTTACGAAAAATACGGGATTCCAGCCAAATTCGTCGGCCACCCGTTGGCGAATCAGGTGCCTGAGCCCCCTAACCGAAAGGCTGCACGCCAAGCCTTAAAATTACCGGAAAATGCTTTGATTACCGGGCTGCTTCCCGGTTCTCGTAGCAGTGAAATCAATTTATTGATTGATGTCTACATTCAAGCGGCCAAAATTCTGCACCAAATGTATCCTACGATGCAATTTGTCATTCCTTGTGTGAATGACAAAGCGAAACAGTGCATTCAGCAATCATTGGAGACGTATGGTCAGGGGCTGAAGGTGCGATTACTGGATCAGCAGGCGCAATTGGCGATGGAAGCCTCGGATCAATTGATTGTCACTTCCGGTACGGCAACCTTGGAAGCCGCTTTGATGAAACGTCCGCTGGTGTTGGCGATTAAGCTGCATCCGATTACCCATTGGATTATGCGTCGCCTGGCCACCACAAAGTGGATAGGCTTGCCCAATGTTTTGGCGCGAAAAACCATTGTCCCGGAATTTATTCAGGAAGATGCTTCGCCGCAGCAAATTGCGTTGGGGTTGGCGAAGTTGATTTCCGATCAAACACTACGCGATGCCCAGTTGACTGAATTTGATGCACAATATCATCAATTAAAACAAAATGCCTCTGAGTTGGCGGCGGATGCCATTCTTGAATGGGCCGAGTTACGCCCGTCATGAGTGTTCAGCAAGGTGAGTTGAATTTTTTCGCATCAGACGTTGCCGCTGGCAAAGGCTATGTGGTGGGGGTTGATGAAGTCGGGCGCGGGCCATTGGTTGGCGACGTGGTGGCGGCCGCCGTCATTTTGCCTGAAAACTGTGCCTTGCCTCTGAAGGATTCCAAGGCACTGTCGGACACCAAGCGTAATCGGCTGACAAAGCAAATTAAAGCGGAAGCCTTAGATTTTTGTATTGCACGCGCGACGCCACAAGAAATTGATGAATTGAATATTTTACATGCAACCATGCTCGCGATGCAGCGTGCAGTGGACGGTTTAAAACTACCCATCGAAAAAGTCTTGGTGGATGGTAATCGCTGCCCGGATATCCCACATCCATGTGAAGCGATTGTCAAAGGGGACGGCAAAGTGGCGGAAATCAGCGCCGCTTCGATTTTGGCGAAAGTGCATCGTGACGAACAGATGTTGGCCTTGCATGAACGTTACCCGCAATATGGTTTTGACAGCCACAAAGGCTACCCGACCAAGCTTCATTTGGAAAAATTAGCCGAGCATGGTTTGATCCCGGGGTATCGCCATTCTTTTAAACCTGTCCGCAATTTCATAGTGCACTTGCCGAAATAATTTGATTAAGGGTCGATTAGGTTTTTGGCAAAGATTCATAATGAATTTTAATTTGAGAAAACCGTTTAATTGGATTAAAGTTTAAAAAAACCATTGCAATAATGGTGTCAATAAACGATTAAATCGTTATTTAAAACTCTGAAGACATTGGAAAGAACCATGACAACGACGCTGGAACAGGTTGAAAAAACCGCTCAACTCAGTAAAAACAACCAGATGAGTCTGATGATTTTTCAGGTTCAATTTCCACGAGAAGATTATGCGCCACCTTACTACGGCATGAATGTATTCAAAGTGCGAGAAGTATTGGAGGGGCGGGCTTTCGAGCTGTCGGAAATGCCGGATACCAATCCGTTGATCGAAGGCATGATTGAGTTGCGAGGGGTCTATTTACCGGTGATTAACTTGCCGAAATGGATGGGGTTCGAAATGACTGAAGAAGAGCGCGAGAAGTCGATTATTATCGTTGCGGACTTCAGTCATAATTTCATCGGCATGCGCGTCGCTCATATTCACGGTGTCGAAGAGAAGGACTGGGCCGATATCAAACCGGCCAGTAACTACAATGTCAACGTCAATACCAATCAGGTGGTGAACCACACCTATTTGGAAGGCACGGAAACACTGTGTTTTATTCTGGATATCGAGAAACTCTTGATTGAAGCCATGCCGTCCATGGCGGAAAAGATTTTTTCATCCGCGAAAGACGTCGGCAAGGCCGAATATGACTTTTGCGATGCGGTTATGTCGCGTGAAATTCTGTTTGCTGAAGACAGCAAAGCCATCCAGAAATACATGGGTATGGTGTTCGAACAACTGGGCTTGAAACATCGAGGCTTTGATAATGGCCGCTTGTTACTGGATTATGTGAAAGGATTGGAGGATATGAGTGGTATTTCCATGATTTTTACCGACCTGGAGATGCCGGAGGCTTCCGGCCATACGGTGATTAAAGAATTGCGCGGCAACCCGAAAACGCGTGATGTACCGATTGTCGTGCACACGTCCATGACCAGTGATAATAACAGCCGGGAAGTGATTGAGATGGGTGCGGATCACTTTGTTGGTAAAGTCGATACCCAGTTGATTGTCGACACCATTAAGAAAATCGAAGCGAAGTTTTATCGGAAAGAAAATGTCGCTTAAGTTGTGAAGTTGGTAAACGACAGACAATAAAAAAGGCACTGATCAGGTGCCTTTTTTAGTTTGAAATCTCGGTTAAGAGATTAACGTTGACGCGCTTTGAATCTAGGATTCGTTTTGTTGATAACGTAAACTTTTCCGCGACGTCTTACAACTTGACAGTCCTTGTGACGTGTCTTAGCTGATTTCAAAGAAGATAAAATTTTCATTTTAGATATCCAATATGTTTTTAGGCCGAAGCCTATCGTTCAAATTTGAAAGAACGCATTGTACGTATTTTCGAAAGCCCTGTCCAGTTTTTTGTTAAAATGCCTGGGTTTTTCCAGCAAGAAGCGCGTTTTTGATGTCTTTAAAATCCCAAATCGATGCATATCTCGGTGCCGACGGACGTATTGCCCAAGCCGTGGACGGTTATCAGGTGCGTCAGGCGCAAGTGGAGATGGCGGAAACCGTTGCCGATATCATCGAGCAAGACGGCAGTTTATTGGCCGAGGCGGGTACTGGCACCGGAAAGACCTTCTCGTATCTGATTCCAGCCTTGTTGTCCGGTCAAAAAGTCATCGTTTCCACGGCGACCAAAACCCTGCAAGACCAGCTATTAACCAAAGACATTCCGTTATTGATGGACGTATGCGGCATCAGCGGTACGGCCAGAGTCTTGAAAGGGCGTGAAAACTATTTGTGCCCTCAGCGTTTGGAAATCGCCGAAACGGCTGAGCAAAACACTAAAGAGGTTTGGAAAAAACTGAACCTGATTCATGATTGGCAATTGAAAACGCGAAATGGCGATAAGTCGGAATTGCAGGCGTTGGATGAAAACGACCCAATCTGGAGCAAAGTGTGTGCGCGTATGGAGTTTTGCCAGGCCAATGAGTGCAGTGGCGATGATGGCTGTTTTTATCCCGGGGTCAAGCAGCAAGCTCAGGATGCTCAAATTCTGATTGTAAACCACCACTTGTTCTGTGCTGACTTGGCCTTGCGGGAACAAGGGTTTGGTGAAGTGCTGCCGGAAGCCGATATTTATGTATTTGATGAGGCGCATCAACTGCCGGATATCGCGGCGCAATTTCTCGGGTTCAGTGTGAGTCGTTATCAGTTGGACGAATTGGTTCGCGATGTTCGTATCGCTTATAAGAAAGAGGCGCCAGAGGCGTCTGAGCTGGCTGATCAGGCTTCGGCGGTTGAGGATAAGGTGCGGGTGTTTAATGAAGCACTCGGCAAGTGGGAAAAACGTTGGACCTGGGAGGCGTTTGAAGCTTCCAAAGCATCGCATAAGACATTGGAATTGCTTCGAAATCAATTGACCCAGCTGATTGAGGTGTTAAAACCGCTGACGGACAAAGGGAAGCTGCTGTCGGCGCTTTATAAACGCACTCAAGAGTTTGAAAAGCAGATTGGCAGTTGGTTGACGGCTTCGTCGGAAAATCAAATTCGCTGGGTCGAATCCTCTCAAGCGCGGTTTAAGTTGAACTTGACGCCGTTAAGTGTTGCTGATCCGTTCAGTCGGCAGCGGGATGCCTTGGGTGGCGCTTGGATTTTTACGTCCGCCACGCTCAGCGTGAACCACAGTTTCGATTATTTTGCTCACCGTTTGGGGTTGGGGGATGCCGAAACCCGACAATGGGACAGCCCATTCGATTACGATAAGCAAGCGGTGATTTATCACCCGATCGGGTTGCCGGATCCTAAAGCACCGGATTACATTAAAGTGTGCCTTCGAGCGGCTTGGCCCTTGTTGCAGGAAAGCCAGGGGTGCGCGTTTTTATTGTTTACCAGTCACCGGGCCTTGCAGGAAGCCAAAGTGATTTTGTCCGAACACTGGGACGGTACCTTGCTGATTCAAGGAGACGGCCCCAAGACAGCTTTATTGCAGCGGTTTAAGGAAAGTGATAAAGCGTTATTACTGGGAACGAGCAGTTTTTGGGAAGGTGTGGATGTAAAAGGTGATGCACTGAAGTTGGTAATGATTGATCGGATTCCGTTTATCCCGCCGGATGATCCGGTGGTACAAGCGCGTGAAAACGCACTGAAACAGAAAGGGCTCAGTGGATTTTTCCATTTTCAAATTCCGGAAGCCACTATTGCCTTGAAGCAGGGAATTGGGCGCCTGATTCGCGACACCTCGGATTATGGGGTGCTGATGTTGTGCGATCCACGGTTGACGCAAAAATCCTATGGTCGCATTATCACCAACAGTTTCCCCAATTTCCGGTGGGTGTTTAATGCCGATGAAGCCAAACAAAAATTAAAGCGAGACGAATGACGATGCAGACGATTTTAGCGGTGGAAACCTCGACACAAGCGTGTTCGGCGTGCTTGAAGCGCGGCGAAGATGTCTATTTGGAATATGAGCTGGCGCCTCAGAAACACGCGGACCGTTTGTTGCCGATGGTGGATTCGGTGCTGAAACAGGCTGGTATCAGACCTGGTGAAATCGACGCCTTGGCCTATGGTGAAGGGCCGGGGGCTTTTACCGGTATTCGAATCGCGGCCGGTGTGATTCAAGGTTTGGCCTTTGCCTGGCAAAAACCGGTGGTGTCTGTATCCACTTTGGAAGCGTTGGCCTGGCAGGGGTATCAGGCCTCGGGGCAAGCTCAGTGGTGGGCCTGCCTGGATGCACGCATGCAGGAACTCTATGTGCAGTCTTGTCGCATCGAGTCAGGCGTTCTCGCTTCCGACTCGGCGCAGCTGGTGTCTGAAGTTCAAGCGTTGGCCATGATAAACGATTCCGGCATCTCGCAGGGTGTGGGCGATATCGATCAGGTTTTTCCAGCGATTCAGGCCGCTTTTGGGCATTGGGAGTTGGCTCTGCCGTCGGCTGAAGCGGTGGCTGCAATTGCCGCACAGCGTCCCGAGCAGGCTTTTGATGTCGAAGAAGTGCTTCCTCAGCCGGTGTATTTACGGAACGATGTAGCCGATAAAAAACCGACGCCGGCCGCTTGAACCCTCGTAATGTGTGTGGTTGTTATCGGGGTGCCTATTTTTTAATCATCGCAGGTAACCGGTAAGAGATTATTCGGTTTTTTCGATTTCTTGAGGGTTTGCTCACACAATTATCCACAATTTCTGTGTATAGTTAACCGGGTTGAAGCTTGATAGAATGGCTGATGGATGGAAGTGAACAGATTGAATGTCAGGGCTTCCCGAAAACATGATTGGAGATCGATTTTGAAAATACGTTTATCCGCCTTAGTGGTGACTTTAGCACTGTTGTTATCTTCCTGGGCGATGGCCGCCGATATGCTATCGCATAAATTCAAGGTCGGTGAAACAGTTCTGGTGGGCTTTCCGTCTAATAACATCAAAGATGATGCTTACATTATCGGAATCGTCCGTAAAATCACGCTGAAAGGGGATTATCAGATTGCGGTGCGGGATTTCGTCGAGGGCCATGATTACGGTTTGTCCTGTGTGCCGATTGCCGTGGATTCGGCCGGGAACGAAACCGGACAGTCCGGCTGGGAGCTTTGGGACAACACCAAACAATTGACCAGCCAAGGTCTCGAATACATTGTGCCGGCGGATAAGGTGGTGAAGCTGGCCAAAGGCAAGCTGAACTTCATTGATCGCTACAATGTCTACATTACCTATTCCCGCTGGAAATCCAATGTGCCGGTGATGTCCATCGATCGCTTGCAGAGTGCCGAGGCGGAAGCGGCTTATGCCGATATTCCGGGCATTATTCCGGCGTTTAAAGTGGCCGAGTTGGACCGGGCCAGTTATTTCGACCCGAAAAACGGCCGCCCTTATTGGCCACACGAGTCGGTACCGCACTTGACGAAGTTACTGGACCACATCATCGAAGTGTTGGATCAGAACCCGAAACTCAACCAACTTTGGCGTGCGAAACAGCGTGATTGGCCAGCAATTGAATCGAATATGAAAACGTATTTTCTGGTTGATGCCATCGATAAATCGGTAAAAGACGCCGATAATCTACTGGCGGAAGACGATGTGAAAAAAGCGGATCCCGAGGCAGTGAAAAAGCTGAAGAAACAACTTCGTTACCTCGGGCAGGACGTTTAAACGTTTATTGATTTTTTTCCATTATTTCGGGAAGTGGTAGTAGGTTTGATTCAGGTAATCGACGACTTCTTCCCGTTCATCATCGAACCACCCGACGTTCAAATTGCTGTCACAGTAAGCGACGGCTTTTTGTAAATCCACATAATTTTCCGGTTTCATTTTGGTCAAGGTGGGTTGGTTGTAGCCCAAATCGGCATGGCACTTCATGCAGTTGGCATCGTCGTGTAATGTTTTGCCCGGATGCACATCCGCATAGGCCAACATCGGGGATACCAAAATCCCGGCTAAAAGAGTATTGCGCGCTTGTTTCATAAGTACTGCCTCCAACATTAACGATGGGTGGTTAAAAAGGGTATGAAATACGTAACACACTTTTCATTCTACTGAAAACCGCCTCAATTCCACATAAATGTTTTTGCTTCGATATTAGATGAAATTTATATTAGAGAATGCTTATTCTTTTATGGGGGATTTACGCTGAATTCGGCCAGGCCTGGTGAGTATTAAATAACTGAAAAGAAAAGGGCTTTTTTCAGCGACATCGATTAAAATGCGCGCCAAAGAACCGCGGCATCAAATAAGGAGCCGTGCAATGACAGATTCAATAACCTGACAAAGGAATGATGCATGGTTGAACAAACGTTTATCAAAGGCAAGGATGCCTGTTTGGAAGATTCCATTACCCGGATGCAGGGGCTGTTGGCATCGGCCGGGTTCGACATTGAAGAAGCTTCTTGGTTGAACCCGGTGCCGAATGTCTATTCCGTTCACATCCGCGATAAGCAGTGCCCGGCCTTGTTCACTAACGGCAAGGGCGCCAGCCGAAAAGCGACTTTGGCCAGTGCCTTGGGTGAGTTTTTCGAGCGTCTGGAGACCAACTATTTTTTTTCCGATTTTTACCTGGATGAAACGCCCGATTGGCTGTACTTCCCGGACGAAAAGGTGGTGCCTTGCGAGGCGTTTAAATCGTTACTGCCTGACGCGCTGTGGGCCGTTTACGACGCTGACGGAGATATGGAAGGCGAGGATTTATTGAGCTTGAACGACGCGACGGATGGCATTCGTTGCTTGCCGATGGTCGCCGCCGGTTCCGGTGAGACGGCTTATTTTCCGATGAACCTGTTCAGTAATCTGTATGCAAGCAACGGGTTGAGTGCGGGGAATACGCCGAAAGAGGCGTTGGTGCAAGGGTTGTCGGAAGTGTTTGAACGTTGGGTGAAGCGTCGTATTTTGACTGAAAACCTCTGTTTGCCGGAAGTGCCGGAGTCGGTGGTGATGCAATATCCGAATGTGATTCGGGCGCGTGACGCATTGCGGGAGCAAGGCATTGAGGTGTCGATTCGCGATGCGTCATTGGGTGGGCACTTCCCGGTGATGAACGTGACTTTGTTTGAACAGAAAACCGGGCGTTGTTTTGCTTCTTTTGGTGCGCACCCCATCTTTGAAGTGGCGCTGGAACGCACCTTGACCGAATCGCTTCAAGGCCGCAGCCTGGATTTGCTCGACGGCTTCCAATTGCCGGTGTTTGATGAAGCCCTGGTGGCGGACGATGAAAACATTGAAAACCACTTTATTGACTCCAGTGGCTTGATTCACGCACGTTTTATTTCCCATCAATACGATTTCGAATTCGTTGCCTGGGATTTTGAAGGCGACACGCAATCTCAATTCGACGACTTGGTGGCTAAAGTCCATCAACAGGGCGCGGAAGTCTATTATGCCGAATATTCGCACTTTGGTGTGCCGGCCTGTCGTATTGTGGTGCCGGGCATGTCGGAAGTATTTCCATTGCATGAGTTGTTGGACAATAACCAAAACCGCGGCCGCGCTTTGCGGGACGAGCTGGAGGCGTTGGCGCAATCCGACGCACCGGATCGGTTTGAAACCGCTTTTGATGCCATCGAATCACTCGGTTTTTCCGAGCATCAGGGCGTGGCCAATTTGATTGGATTATTACCGGACGCGGATTCGTATTGGAAAAAACTGAAAATCGTTGAATTGCAGATGTGGTTGGCGTTGGCCAATCGCGAGTACGAAACCGCCTACGATTTACTGCAGGCCAGTCTGTACTTTGTCGATGAGGCCGACATGTTTACTTTTTACAAAGCGCTTGGGTTTGCATTGGAAATCTTGATGCAGGGCGACTTGGCGGCCTATCCTTTGCCGGTTCAGCAACAGTTGTTTGGCAAAGCCGTGGTGGAACGTGTTTGGCGAAACATTAACGGGGAAGAATTTTTTGGTGGGTTGCCGATGGGAATGGCGGCCTTTGAATGCAGTCGCAGTCATCAAAATTTACTGTCGGTGTACCAACGCGTTCGAGCGGTTAAGGCCGAAGCCTGGAAGCTAGCCGATTAATGGCGTTGAAGTTTTTTCAACCCTTGTCGGGGTTTTAAATCAACACAAAAAGTCGGAATTTGGTAAAATGTCGACCAGATTTTATGAACCGAATTTATACGCAGAATACGCAAAGGCCCGAAGCCAAATGGGACCTGTGCTTGCTTGAGATTGAAATAGGAAGCCTCAATGAAACTGGATTTTTTAGATTTTGAACAACCGATTGCGGAATTGGAAGCCAAGATCGACGAGTTGCGTCATTTGGACGGGCAGGACATGGATTTGTTGAAAGAAGTGTCGGCGTTGGAAGAGAAGAGTAAAAACCTGACGCAATCCATCTTCAGTCGTTTGTCGGATGTTCAGGTCGCTCAAGTGGCGCGTCACCCGCAGCGTCCGTATATGTTGGATTACCTGAAAGAAATCTTTACCGACTTTAAAGAAATGCACGGCGACCGTGCGTTTGCCGATGATGCGGCGATTGTAGGTGGTCTGGCGCGTATTGACGGTCAGCCGGTCATGGTGATTGGCCAGGAAAAGGGGCGTGACACCAAAGAAAAAATCCGCCGTAATTTTGGCATGCCACGTCCGGAAGGGTATCGTAAAGCGCTGCGTCTGATGAAAACGGCCGAGCGTTTCAATTTGCCGATTTTAACCTTTATCGACACGCCGGGTGCTTATCCGGGCATCAACGCCGAAGAACGCGGTCAATCCGAAGCCATTGCCCGTAACTTGATTGAAATGTCCGAGTTGACGGTGCCGGTGATTTGTACGGTCATCGGTGAAGGCGGCTCCGGCGGCGCCTTGGCCATCGGTGTTGGTGATGTGACCATGATGATGCAATACAGCACCTACTCGGTGATTTCGCCGGAGGGTTGTGCGTCTATTTTGTGGAAAGACGCTGCCAATGCCGCCGATGCCGCGTCGGCACTCGGCATTACTGCGCCAAGACTGAAAGAGCTAGGTTTGATTGACATCATTATCGATGAGCCATTGGGTGGCGCGCACCGTAACCCGAAAGCGGCAGCCTCAGCGCTGAAGCAGGCTCTGTTGAGTCAAATGGAAACCTTGTCGAAACAGCCGGTGGATGCTTTGTTGGAAAACCGTTACCAGCGCTATATGCAATACGGTAACTTCGACGTGGCGTAATCGCCGTTTCGAATAGGAATAGCATGTCTTTTTCAAAGGTTGAGTCGGCGGTTTCGGCGCTGGCTGACCTTTATCCCTCCGAATATTCTTTTCTGGTGGCCTTCAGTGGCGGGCTTGACTCCACGGTTTTGCTGGATGCGCTATCGAAACGTTTTCCGGCCGAGCGTTTACGGGCGGTTTATGTTCATCATGGATTGCAGTCCGAAGCGGATCATTGGGAAGCCTTTACCCGGGCTTTTTGTAGCGCTCGGCATATTTCATATCAATCCGTTTCGGTGACGGTACCGGATGCTGCGCGCCAAGGCGTGGAGTCTGTGGCTCGGCAAGTGCGCTATGAAGCGCTTTACGCACAGCTGGATGATAAAACGGTTTTGTTAACCGCGCATCATCAACGTGATCAGGCAGAAACTTTTTTATTAGGCGCTTTGCGCGGTGCCGGAGTCGCCGGTTTGGCGGCCATGCCGTTTGAAAAGACGGTTTCTTATGACCGCAAACCCCTTTCACATTGTCGACCGCTATTGCAGGTGCCGTACCAGGCTTTAAAAGCCTATGCCGCGCATTATCAATTGAACTGGGTGGAAGACCCATCCAACCAAGATGTGGCTTTAAAGCGCAATTTCATCCGTCATGCGTTATTGCCGAAAATCCACCAGGCCTGGCCGAATCCGGAACAATCGTTGTCGCAGAGTGCGGAGCGAGTGTCGGAAAGTTTGGGGTTGTTGGATGATTTAGCGGAAATGGATTTGCAAAATTGTACCGCGAATCACTATCAGTTGGCGTTAGGGCCCCTCGTCAGCTTGGGGATGTCGCGCGTGAAAAACGCCTTGCGTTATTGGGCCAAAACGCAGGCATCGCAGGTAACGCTTAATGCCAAAGTATACGATTGGCTGGAAACCAGTTTGCAAAATACTAACCCGCAGGCGCACCCCAAGCTGAAACAGGCGCAATGCGACTTTTATGTTTACCGACAAACCCTGTATGCGTTGCCGGAAACGTTGCCGGTCGATTATCGTGTCGCTTGGTCGGCGTTTGAACCGGCGCAATGGTATTTTTCTGAGCCGTTCGATAAGCGGTTGGAAATCGACCAGGCCTGGCCGAAACCGGAATTCTCGGACTGGGTGGTGCGAGCCATGACCGATTTGGAAGCTGAAGCGCTTGGCCCGAAAACACAATTAAGAAAGTGGTTTCAAACGCGTGGTGTCCCCTCGTGGGATCGTAACCGTTGGCCGGTTTTGGAAATCGACGGCAAAGCGGTGGCGATTCTAGGCGGTTATACGAATTTTTCCGGCCGGGATTGATGCAATCAAAGATTGCTCAAGCCTTGGGGTTACGGTATAATTAGCTTCCATTCTGATTACCCAATTCCGGTGGGTGCTTTATTCCAAACAAAGCTCTCAATTTGCTGAATTAAAGTCTAAACTAAAGTGATTTCATGACAAAGTTTATATTCGTTACTGGCGGTGTTGTTTCTTCCTTAGGAAAAGGGATTGCCGCTGCCTCCCTCGGGTCGCTTCTGGAAGCCAGAGGCCTCAAAGTCAGTATGTTAAAGATGGATCCGTATATCAACGTCGATCCAGGCACCATGAGTCCGTTCCAACATGGCGAAGTGTTCGTTACCGACGATGGCGCGGAAACCGACTTGGATTTGGGGCATTACGAGCGCTTTGTACAACGTAACTTCACCAAGCGAAACAGCTTCTCCACCGGTCAGGTGTATGAAAAGGTGATTCGCAATGAACGTCGCGGTGATTATTTGGGTGGCACCGTTCAGGTGATTCCGCACATTACCGATGAAATCAAACATCGCATCAAGTTGGCCGCCGCCGGTGCGGATGTCGCCTTGGTGGAAGTCGGCGGCACCGTTGGTGACATCGAATCCTTACCGTTCTTGGAAGCCATCCGTCAGTTGGGCGTGGAAGTCGGTCGTGAACGCGCCATGTTCATGCATCTGACCTTGTTGCCATACATCGCGGTGGCCGGTGAAGTGAAAACCAAACCCACCCAACACTCGGTCAAAGAATTACGTTCCATCGGGATTCAACCGGATATTTTGATCTGTCGTTCCGAGCGTCCGTTGGAAGAATCGGAAAAACGCAAAATCGCGCTGTTCACCAATGTGGAAGAACAAGCGGTTATCAATTCGCTGGATGCGCGTACCATTTATGAAGTACCAAGAATGTTGCATGAGCAAGGCTTGGATGAGCTGGTCACCAACCGCTTCCGTTTGAATGTTCCGGTCGCGGATTTGTCCGACTGGGATAAAGTGGTTGACGCGCAATTGAACCCGAAAAAATCGGTGGACATTGCCATGGTCGGAAAATACGTCGATTTAACCGAAGCCTACAAGTCGTTGATTGAAGCGTTAGTGCACGGTGGCATTCAGACGTTGACGCAAGTGAATATTCACTACATAGACTCAGAAGACATCGAAAAATCCGGTACAGGCGTGATTGAAGAAATGGACGCGATTCTGGTGCCGGGCGGTTTCGGCGAGCGCGGTGTGGAAGGGAAAATCCAAGCCATCCGCTATGCACGTGAAAACAAAGTGCCGTATTTGGGGATTTGCCTGGGCATGCAAATGGCGGTGGTTGAATATGCTCGCCACGTTGCCGGTTTGACCAATGCACACAGTACCGAACTGGACCCGAAAACACCGACACCGGTGGTGGCTTTGATCACCGAATGGACCGATGAAGACGGTAAAGTCATTGAGCGTGATGAAACCGTTGATTTGGGTGGCACCATGCGTTTGGGCGGCCAAGGCTGTCTGCTGGCGAAAGGCAGTAAAATGCAACAGATTTACGGTCAGGAATTGATTCGCGAGCGTCATCGCCACCGTTACGAAGTGAATGACGGTTACATCGCCAGATTGGAAGCGGCCGGCTTGAAAATTTCCGGGCGTTCCGAAGATGGAAACCTGGTCGAAACCATTGAAATCGAAGATCACCCTTGGTTTGTGGCATGTCAGTTCCACCCTGAATTTACCTCCACGCCACGAAACGGTCATCCGCTGTTTAAAGCATTTGTGGAAGCGGCGAACGAATACAAAGAAAATTCTTAATTAAGAAGGCATTGAAATGAATTTATGCGGTTTTAACGTTGGTATCGACCAACCTTTATTTTTAATTGCCGGTCCGTGTGTGATCGAATCTGAACAATTGGCGATTGATACGGCGGGGCAACTGAAAGACTTGACCGATTCGTTGGGCATTCCGTTTATTTTCAAATCGTCTTATGATAAAGCGAATCGTTCGTCCACCAAAAGCTTCCGTGGCTTGGGGATTGAAGAAGGATTGCGCATCTTGCAAAAAGTGAAAGACGAAGTCGGTGTGCCGGTTTTGACGGATGTTCATGAAGACACCCCTTTGGATGAAGTGGCGTCGGTGGTGGATGTGATGCAAACGCCGGCCTTCTTGGTGCGCCAGACCAATTTTATTCAAAACGTCTGTCGCCAAGGCCTGCCGGTCAATATCAAAAAAGGCCAGTTCCAGGCGCCGTGGGATATGGATCAAGTGGTATTGAAAGCCCGTGAAGTCGGAAACGATCAGATCATGGTCTGTGATCGCGGCACTTCATTTGGTTACAACACTTTGATTTCCGATATGCGCGGCTTGGCATCCATGCGCCAAACCGGTTGCCCGGTGGTGTTTGATGCGACGCATTCCGTACAACAACCGGGTGGGCAAGGCACCACTTCCGGTGGACAGCGCGAAATGGTTCCGGTTTTGGCACGTGCCGCGGTGGCGGCTGGCGTGTCCGGCGTCTTTATGGAAACCCATCCGGATCCCGCTAATGCCTTGTCGGACGGCCCGAATATGTGGCCGCTGGGGAACTTGAAGCCTTTATTGGAAACCTTGAAAGCGGTTGACGATGTGGTCAAGGACAAAGGCTTTATTGAAAACCTGTCATAAAGACGGCTTTAAGAGCCGATAAAACCGAATTTGTCATTCGTTTGCCATATTCTGACTTTAGAATGGGGCGGATGAAACGAAGAAACTGAGTAAAAAAAGAAAATAGGAAAATGCATATGTCATTGATTAAAGATATCAAAGCTCGTCAAGTCATCGACTCACGTGGTAACCCTACGGTGGAAGCCGATGTCATCTTGGAAGACGGCTCAAAAGGTCGTGGTATTTCTCCGTCTGGTGCGTCAACGGGTTCTCGTGAAGCCATTGAATTGCGTGACGGTGATGCGTCAAAATTCGGCGGTAAAGGCGTTTTAAAAGCGGTTAATAATATTAACACCGAAATCAAAGCCTGCCTGCTAGGCAAAGACGCAACCGACCAAGCGGCGATTGACAATGCAATGATCGAGTTGGACGGAACCGACAATAAGGCCCGTTTGGGGGCTAATGCGATTTTGGCGGTTTCGATTGCGGTGGCGCAAGCGGCGGCAAAATCCAAGGGCTTGCCATTGTATGCTTACTTGAAAACCGACGATTACAAAATGCCGGTTCCGATGATGAACATCATCAACGGTGGGGAGCATGCCGATAACTCGGTGGATTTCCAGGAATTCATGATTATGCCGGTTGGTGCGCCATCCATGTCCGAAGCCATTCGTTACGGTGCGGAGATTTTCCATGCGTTGAAAAAAGTATTGCATGACAAAGGTTACAACACCGCCGTCGGTGATGAAGGTGGTTTTGCACCGGATCTGAAATCCAACGAAGAAGCGATTCAGGTGATTTTGGAAGCGATCGAAAAAGCCGGTTACAAAGCGGGTGAAGACATTATGATCGCGATGGACGCGGCCTCTTCCGAATTGTACAAAGACGGCCAATATTACCTGGCTTCGGAAAACAAAACCCTGTCTTCCAATGAAATGGTTGATTTGCTGTCCGGTTGGGTCAGCAAGTATCCGATTATTTCGATTGAAGACGGTTTGGACGAGTCCGACTGGGACGGTTTCAAATATCAAACGGAAAAAGACGGTCAGCGTTTGCAGATCGTGGGCGACGACTTGTTCGTGACCAATCCTAAGATTTTGAAAGAAGGAATCGAAAAAGGCATCGCCAACTCGATTTTGATCAAGATCAACCAAATCGGTACGCTAACGGAAACTTTCCAAGCGATTCAAATGGCCAAAGATGCCGGTTACACGGCCGTGGTGTCTCACCGTTCCGGTGAAACCGAAGATACAGTCATTGCCGATATCGCTGTGGCGACCGGTTCGGGGCAAATCAAAACCGGTTCCATGTCCAGAACGGATCGTATCGCCAAGTACAATCAATTGATTCGTATTGAGGAAGAATTGGGCGACGCGGCCGTTTACCCTGGAAAAGACGCGTTTTATAACCTGAAATAATCCGGGTTAATCTTGAAAATTATCTACATTGCACTCGCAATTGTTATTTTGATTCTACAGGTTCGCTTACTGTCATCGGACGGTGGCGTGGGCGAACTGCTATCCCTTCAAAAAAATCTCGATGAACTGCATTCTAAAATCGATGTGTTGGAACAAAACAACGCCTTGCTTCGTAAAGAGGTGAAGGATTTGCAATCCAGTACGCAAGCGATTGAAACCATTGCCCGACAAAAACTGGGCATGATTGGTGAGGATGAGGCTTTCATTAAGATTATCGAGTTACCGAAATCACAACCAAAAGCGGTTGAAAAACAAACCGATATGGAAAGTAACGAGGCTACTGAAACGCCTTCGAATTCTTTGCCGTAAGGCTAACGCTGGTTTTTCAAAAACACGTAAACGGCCCCAGTGCCACCGTCTTTGGGTTGCGCGCTGCAAAAACCGAGCAAGTCGGGAATTTGCGGTAAACGGTAGTTCACCAAGTTTTTGAGGACGGGGTAATCGGATTCCGAGTGATAGCCTTTACCGTGCACGATAATCAGATAGCGGGCTTGGCTTTGCAGTGCTTCGTGAATGAAGTGCTCCAGGGCCTTTTCGGCTTCCAACTCGGTATGGCCGTGTAAGTCCAGACAGAACCGTGTTTTGAAGTCGCCTTTTCGTAGTCGCTTGAAATCCTGAGCCGAGCAGTTTGGATGCTGGTACTCGATGTATTCAAACGCGGATACGCGAGACGGCCAGGCCTGGTCGTTTCCTTGAAATAATTGACCGGGTTCAGGTGAAGTCGAACGGCGTTTGTGACGTAGGGGCGGCTGCGATTTCGGCGTAACCGTTGCGACGGTTTTACGCGGATTCAGTTTTTGCGTGCCTTGAACGGCTTCCGCAAACAGGGATTTATCTTCATCTGAAATGTGAGACATACTATAATGACATGGTCTAAAGGACAGCTGTTATTTTACCCTAGTCAAGGCAGGTTATGAAAATCTTGTTATCCAACGATGACGGCTATGACGCTCCAGGCATTCGGGCGTTGTGGCAGTGTATGCATCGTCTGAATGTACACTCCGATATTCGGCTTATTGCGCCGGACCGAAACCGCAGTGCGGCCAGTAACTCTCTGACTTTGATGGAACCGCTTCGAATTACCCGGCATGAAGATGCCATTTACAGTGTGAACGGCACGCCGACCGATTGTGTGCATTTGGGCATCAATGGTGCTCTGGACTTTCAACCCGAAATGGTGATTTCCGGTATTAATGCCGGCGCCAATATGGGGGACGATGTCCTTTATTCCGGTACGGTCGCTGCGGCCACGGAAGGACGTTTTTTAGGTAAACCGTCCATTGCGGTGTCTTTGTGTGGGGATCGCCATTTTGAGACCGCCGCTGAGGTGGTGACACGCCTGTTCAAAGATTTTCAAAAATTGCCGTTGGATAAATCCACTATTCTCAATATCAATGTCCCGGATATCCCGGTTGAAGAATTGAACGGCATTCAAATTACACGACAGGGTAAGCGCCATTGTTCGGAGCAGGTGGTGCGTACCAAAGACCCGCGTGGTAAGCCCATTTACTGGGTCGGCCCGGCCGGTGAGGCGGAGGATGCTTCCGAGGGAACGGATTTCCATGCGGTCGAAAATGGTTATGCGTCGGTCACGCCGTTGAAAATCGACTTAACCCATTATGAAATGCAAGCACTGCTAAAAGGCTGGTTTGAAGAGAATCCATGAAAAGTCTGTTAAACCAGCCGATTGAATACCCAAATGAAGCCTATTCTGACGCTCAGGGGGTTGGCATGACATCACAACGCACTCGTAACCGTTTGGTAGAACGCCTGATGGCTTTAGGTATTACAGATGAAGCGGTTTTGAACGCCATTCGAGTGACGCCCAGACATTTATTCATCGATGAAGCCATGGCTTCGCGGGCCTATGAAGACACGGCCTTGCCGATTGGTCACGGTCAGACCATTTCCCAGCCTTGGGTGGTGGCGAAAATGACGTCCTGGTTGCTGGCGGACGGACCTTTGCATAAGGTGTTGGATGTCGGGACCGGTTCAGGCTATCAGGCCGCGATATTGGCTTTGCTGGTGGACGAAGTGTACAGTGTGGAGCGGATTGAGCCGTTATTGCTCCGCGCGCAACAGGTATTGAAGCAGTTAAGGTTAAACAATGTCCATGCCAATGTGGCAGATGGTTTTTGGGGGATTCCTTCTGAAGCGCCGTTTGACGGTATTGTGTGCGCGGCGTCACCGGAGTCGGTACCGCAGGAGCTGTTGGATCAGCTGAGAGTCGGTGGCCGTTTGGTGATGCCAATCGGCGGGACTGAGCAGGGATTGTTCGGCTTTGTCAAAACCGAAACCGGTTACACCGAAGACTATTTGGGGCCGGTAATGTTCGTTCCGATGCTGTCAGGCATCGAAACATAATATGTCATGAAAAGGAAAAAAATTGTTCCGCCGATTGTACGATAAGACCCTTCAGTGGTCGAAACACCCTAAAGCCCCGTGGTATCTAGGCGGGATGAGTTTTGCCGAAGCCTCTTTTTTCCCGATTCCGCCGGACGTGATGTTGATGCCGATGAGCTTGTCTCAGCCGAATCGCGCCTATTTTTTTGCTTGGATCACGACCGTTACCTCGCTGTTGGGCGGACTGCTGGGTTACGCCATCGGTTATTGGATGCTGGAAGCGATTTGGCCGCTGTTAGAATCGGTGAACTACGTTGATAAATATCGAACCATCGAAGGTTTTTTCGATGAATACGGTGTGTGGATTGTTTTCTTGGCCGGGTTCAGTCCGATTCCCTATAAGCTCTTTACCATTTCCGCCGGAGCGACTAATATGGCATTATTGCCGTTTATTCTGGCCTCGTTCATCGGCCGCGGCGCACGGTTCTTTTTAGTAGCTGCGCTGATGAAGGTCGGCGGTGAGCGATATGAATCCAAGATTCGTCAATACATCGATTGGATCGGTTATGGTTTAATCCTATTGGTGGTCGTTTATCTTTTAATCAAACAGTTGTAAGGTTTTTATCCCGTCATGAAGCAGGCACTCATCGGATTATTGCTGATAGAAGTGGTATGGCTGATTACAGGCTGTGCACCGGCAAGATACCGTGGTGAAGCCGGGAGTAGGGCCTATTTCGATGACCTGTCCGGTTGCGGTTCGGTGTATGTGGTGCGGAGCGGGGATACCTTAAGTGAAATCGCCGCTCGTTGCGATGTTGATATGATGGCGCTGGCGGATAAAAATCATTTGGTGCCGCCTTATACCTTGTATGTCAAACAGGAATTGACCATTCCAAGCGGTTCATCAAGCCGGAGCACGGTTTCCCACCGTTCTGCAAAAACACAACCTTCCTCCAGTGCCTATAAGAAAGCGAATTTCAGTTGGCCGGTCAAAAAGAAACTCAAATACGAATACGTGAAGGATGCATCCGGTTTGAACAGCTTGCGTATTTATGGTGGTATCGGCGATGGAGTGTATGCGGTGGCGGCCGGTAAGGTCGTGTATGCCGGTAACGGAATTCGTCAGTACGGCAATATGGTGGTTATTAAACACGATACCGAGCATTTAACCGTTTACGCCCATAATGATTCCTTGCAGGTTAAGGAAGGGCAGCGGGTGAAGAAAGGCCAGCTTATCGCGACCTTAGGGCAAACCGGTAGTGTGAAAAAGCCGGAGTTGTACGTCGAAGCCCGTTATCGTGGCCGGAAAATCGACATTAAAAAACTCTTTTAAGCGCAGAATTTGTAAGCGTTTTTTGCACGGGTGCGACGGCCATTAATCGGCTGCAGGTTCCATAATCAGCGCCAGTGCCACTTCACGGTCTTCGGTTGTTAAGACATTATAGGTTCGGCAGGCCGCGGCGTTATCCATCACTTCCAGGCCAATACCATTTTGGGTACAGAACGCGAACAGTTTCGGCGCCGGAAATGTCTGACGTTCGCCGGTGCCCAAGATAATGACTTCCGGCCGCAATGAAAAGACTTCTTGCAGGTGGTCTTCGTTGAGTTCATCCAGCGTGCGGCAGGACCAGTCGGTCACCAATTCATGCTGATTCAAGAAACAGCTGCCGTGGACATCGGTTTCATTGATTTTGACCAGGCCTGGTTGATATTTTTTGACTGAAAGAATGTTGGAATCTCGGTGTTCGGTAAATTTCATAGTCAGGCTCCTTCAGTCGGTTTTTACCACGAATTATACCCACATTTCAATTGACGAAAAAAAATGTTTCTGTATCATAAACAGACTAAATCTCATTACACTTTCTGCTTATAGGAGCCGCAAAGTCCGCACAGTGAAATTGTGAGTGCGCGCTTTGATGTTTCGAGGTTTCAAAACCGTCTGTTTTGTCTGATACATCCTGAAAACACGGATACAAGCAACGATTGTCGTTGTTCTAGACAAGGAGAATCTCGTTTCTGAAAAAACCGAAGGCAAGGCCCCGTTTGGCAGAACCAATTTAAAGGTTAAACACTCCGTGACTGGCGACTTTCAAAGAATCAAACGACTTCCTCCTTATGTATTCAATATCGTCGGAGAGCTAAAGGCCGAAGCCCGACGCCGCGGTGAAGACATCATCGATTTCGGGATGGGGAATCCGGACCAGGACACCCCGAAACACATCGTCGACAAACTGATTGAGGTGGTGCAACGCGAAGGCACCCATCGCTATTCCGTTTCTCAAGGCATTCCCCGTTTACGTAAAGCCATCTGTAACTGGTATAAGACCAAGTTCGATGTCGATTTGGATATGGACACCGAAGCGGTCGTTACCATCGGTTCCAAAGAGGGCTTGGCGCACTTGGCGTTGGCGACGGTCGATAAAGGAGATACGGTACTGGTGCCGAATCCGGCTTATCCAATCCACCCTTACGGCTTTGTGATTGCCGGTGCCGATATTCGTCATGTGCGCATGACGCCGGATGTCGATTTCTTCGAAGAGTTGGAAAAAGCCATTAAGGAATCCTGGCCGACACCGAAAATGCTGGTGCTGAACTTCCCGGGGAATCCGACTACGCAAACGGTGGACTTGGAATTCTTTGAAAAAGTCGTGGCCATCGCCAAAGAACACGATATTTGGGTCATTCACGATTTGGCGTATGCCGACATCGTATTCGATGGCTATCAATCACCGTCCATTCTGCAAGTGGAAGGGGCGAAGGACATTGCGGTCGAATTCTATACCTTATCGAAAAGTTATAACATGCCGGGCTGGCGTGTCGGCTTTATGGTCGGTAACCCAACCTTGGTGCACGCACTCAAGCGCATGAAATCCTATTTGGACTATGGTACCTTTACGCCGATTCAGGTTGCGGCTATCGCGGCCTTGGAAGGGCCGCAGGATTGCGTGCAGGAAATCTGCGACATGTATCGTTCGCGCCGTGATGTGTTGTGTCAGGGCTTGAACAGCATCGGCTGGGAAGTGGAACCACCGAAAGCGACCATGTTCGTCTGGGCCCCGATTCCGGAAGCTTACCGTGAAATGGGCTCGTTGGAGTTTTCCAAAAAATTGTTGACCGACGCGAAAGTGGCGGTCTCGCCGGGGATTGGCTTCGGCGATTATGGTGACGATCATGTCCGTTTCGGCTTGATTGAGAATGAACATCGTACCCGTCAGGCGATTCGTGGCATTCGGGACATGTTCCGAAAAGACGGATTGATCAACGTAAAATAAGTGTGGAGTGAGCGTGAAGCAAGTTAAGTTAGGTTTGTTGGGATTCGGTACCGTCGGCGGTGGTACGGCCACCATTTTGAAAAACACCTTGTCTGAAATCGAACGCCGATTGGGCGGGGATGTTTCCATTCAAATCATTCACATTGCCGTGCGTGATTTGAACCGAAAACGTGCCGTCGAGGTCGACGGAGCCATTATGACCGACCAGCCGCTGGATGTGGTCAATAATCCGGATGTCGATATGGTCGTCGAACTGATGGGTGGAACGACCCTGGCGAAAACTTGCATTGAAACCGCAATCGAAAACGGCAAATCCGTTGTGACCGCCAATAAGGCGTTGATTGCCGAACACGGCAACGAATTGTTTGAGTTGGCTGCGCAAAAAGGTGTTTCCATCGCTTATGAGGCGGCTGTGGCCGGCGGTATCCCGATTATCAAGGCCTTGCGTGAAGGCTTAGCCGGGAACCAAATTGAATGGGTCGCCGGCATCATTAACGGCACTGGCAATTACATTTTGACCGAAATGAAAAAGCCCGGTGCGGACTTTGCCAAGGTTTTGAAAACGGCTCAGGAGTTAGGTTATGCCGAAGCCGACCCGACGTTTGACGTGGAAGGCATTGATGCGGCGCACAAATTGACTATTCTAGCCTCTATTGCGTTCGGTATCGAGTTGCAGTTCGAGCGCGTTTATACCGAGGGCATCAGCCAAATCACCGCGGAAGATATCCGTTTTGCCGACCAACTAGGGTATGAAATTAAACACTTGGGCATTGCCAACCGCGCCGAGGACGGCTTTTCGCTGCGCGTTCACCCAACCTTAGTGCCAAAGTCCGTTTTGTTGGCGCAGGTGAACGGGGTGATGAATGCGGTGATGGTCAACGGCGACCACGTCGGGCCGACCATGTATTATGGGCCGGGTGCCGGTGCCGGACCAACCGCTAGCGCGGTGGTGGCCGACATTATCGATTTGATTCGTGCCGAGCATCAGCCACAGGCGGATCGCGTTCCAGGCTTGGGCTTCGCGTTGAATCAACTGGAGTCGGCGCCGGTATTGCCAATCAGCGAGATCAATTCAGCGTATTACTTGCGATGTTTCGCGAAAGATAATGCAGGCGTGTTAGCCGAATTAAGCGCGACGCTGGCCGAACATCACATCAATATCGAATTATTGCACCAGGAACCATCGTCTCAAAATCCGGACGATGCCACTGTGGTCATTATCACCAACCAAGTCAAAGAATCCGATGTCGATCAGGCGATTCAAACTTTGGAAGCCATGGATGCCATTGATGGCAAAATCATGCGCATTCGAGTCGGCGCACTGGATTAAATTCTTTGAACCGGCCAAGATGGCCGGTTTGGGTTTTCGAACTTCTGTCTCATCGTAAAGGATGTCCGTTATGGCCTCTCAAGCAAAATCGGTGACGCTTTGGCTGCCGGAGTTGCTGGTGCCGTTATCGTCGTCGGACCTTCCGGAAACCGATGTTAAGGCCTTGCATGTGCCGGCTCTGCGTACGCTCTTGTCGCGCGCGGATGCCTTTCCCGCCAAGACGCAAACCTTTCATGAAACCGCCAGCTATTTGTTCCATCAAACGCAAACCTTACCGGTGGCCTCGGTTATGGCGTCGGTGCAATTGCCGGACTACGATGCGGATGCTTTCTGGTTGCGTGCCGAACCCTGTCAGGTGATTCCCGACCGCGATACCCTGGTGATGATTCCTCCGGGCGATTTGGCCGTGACGGAAACCGAATCCAAAGCCCTGCTGGAAGCGTTTAATGCCCACTTTGCAGAAGATGGCGTACAGTTGGAGTATGCCGGTGCGACCGACTGGTATTTACGCATCGCGCAACCGGTCGATTTACAGTCGACGCCTTTGTCTCGCGCGGCGTATCAAAACATCAATCCGCATTATCCGAAAGGCAATGCCGCCGGTTACTGGCACCAGTTGATGAATGAGACGCAAATGCTGTTTTTCACTCATCCGGTGAACGAAGCCCGTCGCGAGCGTGGCTGGCCGGAAATCAACAGCTTATGGTTTTGGGGGGAAGGCCGTTTGGCAGCCGATCAGGTCGAGTTCCGGCCACAGGCGAAAATCTGGTCCCAAGATGCGTATCTGCAAGGCTTGGCAAACTTGGCGCAAGCGGACTACAGCACCCAACCGAAAAGCTACCAGGACTGGTCGGAATCCGCATTGTCGACGAAAGGGGGCTTCGCCCATCATCTGCTGCATTTGACGATGCCGACGGCAGGGCAACAGACCCAAAGCGAATGGTTGGCCGGCTTGCAAACGCTGGAAAAGGCCTGGTTTGAACCGTTATTGCTGGCTGTAAAAAATCAAGACATCGATTCACTGTTTATCGATGTCGGGTTGCCGAAACGCTATCATTTGAAACCAAAACACCTGCGCCGGTTCTGGCGCCGTAAGAAATCGCTTGCACGGCTATAAGCGTCGCATAATCGGGATTTTGCCCCCGATTTTTTGTATAATCTGCCGTTATTTACGAACTGATATTCAATTGGAATCTGTATGAAATTTATCGAAACCCGCGGTAACGACGGTCAAAGACCCGAATCGATCACGTTCTCTCAAGCGATCTTAAGCCCGATGTCTTCCTTCGGCGGCATTTATTCGCCGGAAAGTCTGCCGCACTTTGGTTTGGATTTTTTGCAGCAACATGCGAACTCCGATTATAAAACCCTGGCCAAAGCGGTTTTGGCGATGTTTGAAGTGGATATCGCTGAAAGCGTGATTGACGAAGCGCTGTCGTTGTACGATGCGTTCGATGACCCAAAAAACCCGGTTCCGGTGGTGAAGGTGTATGACGATCTGTATGTCAGTGAGCTGTATCACGGGCCAACGCGTGCCTTTAAGGACATGGCGCTGCAACCGTTCGGTAAAGTGCTGTCGTCGGTCGCGCAAGCCAATGGCGATAAATATCTGATTCTGGCTGCCACCAGCGGCGATACCGGCCCGGCGGCCCTGGAAACCTTCAAGAACCGTGACAATGTGCAAGTGGCGTGTTTGTATCCGGACGGCGGTACCTCGGACGTGCAACGCTTACAAATGGTGACCGAAGATGCGGTGAACTTGAAAGTCATCGGTATTCACGGTGATTTTGACGATGCTCAGACGGCTTTGAAAACTCTGCTGGTATCGGATACGTTCCGCGATAAGCTGAACGAAAACCACATTTCCTTGTCTGCGGCCAACTCGGTGAACTTCGGGCGCATTATTTTCCAGACCATTTACCACATCCATAGTTATTTGGAATTGGTGCGTCAAAACGCCATCGAATTAGGTGATTTGGTGTATCTGAATGTGCCGAGCGGTAATTTCGGGAATGCGTTGGGCGGTTATTACGCTTATAAGATGGGCTTGCCGGTCAAACAGATTCACATCGCTTCTAACCAAAACAATGTGTTGACCAAATTCATTAAAACCGGTGAGTACGACTTACGCGACGCTTCGGTGATTCCAACGACTTCTCCGGCGATGGATATTCTCAAGTCGTCCAACATCGAGCGCATCCTCTTCGACTTGTTCGGCGCGGAACGCACTAAAGAACTGATGTTGAAGTTGGATAACGACAAATACTATGCGTTGACCGCCGACGAGTTGAAGCAGGTTCAAGCGATTTTCGCCGCCGACTTCTGCTCCGATCAGGAAGGGAAGGACTACATTCGAGTGGCGTTTGAAGCCGGGTATTTGATGTGTCCGCATACCGCAACCTGTTTCAAGGCTTACGACACCTGCCGTGACGATACGTCCATCAAAACTATCGCTTATTCGACTGCGGAATGGACCAAATTCTCGCCGGTGATTGCGGATGCGTTGACGGGCGAATCGTTCGAGCATGATAAGGACGCTTTAGAGATGATTTCCCAGAAAGCCAAGGTCAAAATCCCAGAACAGATTGCGGCGTTATTCGATAAAGAGGTTGCCCAGAAGACCGTTATCGACAAAGAGCAGATCGAACAGGAAATTCTCAGTTTCTTGGGGTAGAGTGCGTTGAATCGACGGCATTCCAAAGTCCGGCGACTTTATGATAAAACCGACCAGGCCTGGTCGGTTTTTTTATGTCACCAAGATTTAGGCTGGTTGTAGGGTGACGATTTTCAACTGTAAGTTGGTACGACCGTAGAAGGTATTTAAGCTCGGCTGATAAACGCAACGGACAGGTTCATTGCCGAAAAAACGATCCGGCGCGTCGGCCGAGGGCTTGGCATTGAACTGAATGCCGGATAATACCTGACCGTTTTGTGTTTGCAGTTTGACCGATAAATGGGTTTTGGTCTGGCCGACATGGCGCGCTTCCAATAATCGAAATTCACCGTAAAACAATGGCTTGGGCCATTCTCTGCCATAAGGTTCGAGCTGATTTAATTCCTGAATCAAGGCGGGCGTGAGTTGCCAGTCTTCCAGGCCTCCGTCGGTTTCAATGATGGGTACGGGCACTTCGTCGTTGAGTTGTTGGCGGACGGCTTCTTCAAACAGGTCGGCAAACACGTCGAATTTTTCAATCGGAATCATGCAACCTGCCGCGCCTTTGTGGCCCCCCATTGACTGGAAAAGCCCGTCATGGGTATCCGCCATCCATTGAAAGGCTTCGCGCAAATCGATATTGGACACGATGCCACGGCCACTGCCTGCAAGGTTGCCGTCTTGCAGGTCGGTCATCGCAATGGTCGGTACACCGTATTCCTCACCGATTCGGGAGGCGATAATTCCTTGAATGCCGGCATTGCCTTGCATTTGGATACACAGGGTGAACTTACGATCGTGGTACAGTTGTTTGGCCTGTTCACGTGCTTGAGCCAACATGGCTTCCTGTTGCTGACGTCGGTCCAGGTTGTCTTGGTCGAGTTGTTCCAGATGACGGGCGGCTTCCGGTAAATTCGCGGCATTTAAAAACTTGAACGCGGTGGTCACATCACTGACCCGGCTGGCGGCATTGATTCGGGTTGCGACCTGAAAGCCGAGGTATTCGGCATTCAGTGGCTGGCCTTGATTGTCGTTCATTTGATGCAGGGCTTGCCAAGTCGGGTGTTGCAATTGATTGATGACACTCAGGCCGGACTGGACAATGGCCCGGTTGTTCAGGCTTTTCAAACTGACGCTGTCGGCTACGGTGCCCAATGCGATATTCGGCGCCAAGGCCTTTAAGCTGGGGCTGTCTTTAGGTAAGCGTCCGCGCCGGATCAACTCGCTTCGGGTTTGTCCCATCACCAGAAAAATCACGAAACAACCGGCCACGGTTTTGTCGTAACCGCAACCGTCTTGTTGCGGGTTCACCGTGCAGACAGCACTGGCAGGGGCGCCGGCCACGGTCATCTGGTGGTGGTCGGTGACGCAGACCGGAATACCGGCATCGGCCAATTGTCGGATACGCGGTTCGTCGCTGGAACCTTGGTCGGCGGAAATGACCAAATCGATGGGGTCTTGAATGGCGAGAATCCGTTGGACGACGTCATCGGTAATGCCATAGCCTTCGGTGCGTTCACCAATGATGTGTTCGATGCGCTGCGGTGCCACACCGAAAAAATCGATGAGCGCGCGCGTCGCGACCCAAGCCGAAGTCACGCCGTCCGTGTCGTAATCGGTGGCGAGAACGATTTTGCCGTCGGATTCGATGGCGTCGGCAATCAAACGCGCGGCCCGGTCGGCGTTTTTCAGTTCATTAGGGTGTTGCAGGTGTTGCAGTTTTGGGAAAACGATCTTCTGCACCGCGTCCGTCATGTTATCATCGGTCAAATCGGACGGAGCCAAGCGGTTGGCGACCAGTTTGGATTGCAGTGGCGTCAAGCCCAGCGAAAGGGCGGCTTGAAGGACATCCGGATGTGGTGAGCGCTCAATGATTTGCGGTTGTTTCGGGTGCGTTTGATTCGTTTCTGACATAAAGAGATTTTAGCATGATTCTGTATTTACATGGTTTTTTAAGCTCGGGGAACAGTCATAAAGGCCAATGGGTCAAACGGGCATTTGAAGCCGAAGGCATCAAGGTGTTGACGCCAACTTATCCGATCGTGTCGCCGCAAGCGTCGGTGGCGGCGATTGATTCCGTGGTGCAGCATTCGATTTTGAACAGTCCGAATGTGAAAAACGGCCAGGCCTGGTGTGTTTTCGGATCGTCGATGGGTGGTTTCTACGGCCGTTACATCGCTCAGCGTTACGGTGTGCCGGTTGGCATGATTAACCCGGCGTTGACCCCCAAACCGATTTTAAGTGCTTACTTGGGAGAACACGATAACCCGGCCACGGGCGAGCGTTTTTGTTTGGATGAGGGGTATCTCACGGCTCTGGAACCTTACCATACCCATGTTGATGCCAATCAACCGTCGCTGTTGCTATTGGATAAAGACGATGAGGTGATTCCGTATCAATGGGCGTATGAAGCTTATCATGGTACGGGCGAGGTGTGTGTGTTCGACGGCGGGAATCATGCCTTTCAGCATCTCGACCAGGCCTGGCCGAAAATGAAACAGTTTGTGGAACAGTATGTGACTCGAAAGGGGTGAGTGAACCGCTTCTAGGTGGTTGGGTTTTAGGCGGTTCCGGGCGATTAAGCCATAATATCGATAATGGTGCCCAGCATGTCGTTGCCGGTTTTCAAGGCTTTGGCCGAACTTTGGACTTGTGTCTCGGATTGCTTTAAATCCACCAACGATTCGTTTTTACTGGGATTGTTCATATCCGCCAGTTTCGCGCTGGTATTGTCCAGTTGGTTGAAACCGTTTTGAATGCCTTGGTAGGCGTATGCATTGGCGGAAGTGGAAATGTCCATGAGAAACTCCTGAAAAAAGCGTCGCAAAAAATCAGCGAACCGGTTTCATCTTAATCCTATTTACCTTTTTCCGCAACAAAATAGGGATCGCGGTTCATCACGGTATAACGGATAAAGACATTGCCGTAGCGTTCACTGCCTTCACGGTCGACTTCCACTTTCATTTGATCGTTTTGCCAAATGTAGGCGGTGTAATCCGGTGAGCCGCCCCAGCCTTTACGAATAATGCGCGTTGGTTGACCGATTTGTTCAACGATGGTTCGTGCCACCGCTTTGGTGCTGATCGGCGTCAGGCGATTGTCGAATTCAATCGATTGCGGGCGAAACAGCCGGTAAGCGGAAGTGGTTTTACCAGCATTGTCGTAGCGGAATTCCACATAGTAACTGTCACGCATTCGTGACCAGGTGAAGAATTTATCCAGGTTGCGCTGGCGTTTGGTGGAGTCGGCTTGTTTGAAACCGCCGATGTCCCAAAGCTGTTTGCGCACGCTGTCCAAGTCGCTGTCGGTCACAGTGAGTCCCAGCAAGGTGATTTGGTCTATCGGTTTGGGGCGTTCGTCCGCCGCCCACCCAAGGCTGGGAGAAAGGGCAAAGGCCGTCAAAATGGACAGTTTGAAAAAATCACGCATCATAATCATCAGTTTAACCGAATTCGTTATGAATTATAGCGGCGGGTTCAGCCAATTCTTGAGCATTTCTTCGTCAATTTCGGCACCGGGTGTCAAGGTCAGAGTGATGTCGGTTTCCGATGGCGGTTCAAGCGATTCAAGCTGCCGGTGCATGACGGCAACGTCGGCATCCGACGGATTGGTGTCGGCGGTTTGACGTTCATGCAGATTACGACGAACCACCTCAAGGTGATTGTTTGGGGTGATGTAGAGTTGATGTGCGCGGCATTTAGCTTGCGCCGCCAAGGCCAAAAACGGTTGGCGGTGTTCGCTTTTCAAAAAAGTGGCGTCGACGATGACGCTGTAGCCTTCGGCTAAAAGCGTTTTGGCCAAGTGATGCAGGCGTTGATAAGTTTGTCGACTCATTTCCGGTGCATAGAGGCGTGTTTTTTCCAACTCGGGTACCCGGTGTGTCGGGTCGATACCGTAAAGGCGTTTGCGTTCAATGTCGGAGCTGATGACGATGGCATCCAGGTGGTTGAGCAAGGCTTGCGCATAATGGGATTTGCCGGAACCGGATACACCGACCATTAAAATCAATTTCGGCTCAGGCAGGGCGTAGGCGTCATCTTCGGCTTGCTTTAGGTACTGTAGAGCCAGGTCAAAATGTTGTTCGGCTTCAAATGAACCTTTGGGCAACTGATGATAACGAAGGGCGGTAATTTTGGAGCGCACCATGGAACGGTAGATCTGGTAAAAACGAAGAAATTTCAAGCCGTTATAATCACCGGTTAAACTCAGATATTGGCTGAGAATCTTGCGTTTCAGGACCACTTGTTGCCGGTTGTCGAGGTCGATCATCAAAAAGGCCAGGTCGTTCATCACGTCGATCCAACGAAATTGTTCGTTGAACTCAATGCCGTCAAACAAGGTCGGAACATCGTTCAATAAGGTGATGTTATCGAGATGCATGTCGCCGTGGCAAGCACGGACGAAGCCATCGGCTTTACGCGCCAATAAGTCGTCGTAAAGCGTTTTCTGTGTGAAGTGCGTCCATTCGGCCAACTGCTTGAGACGATATTGTTGTTCCGGGTGTGGAAAGCTTTTCAGCAAAGGTGGAAAGTTTTCCAGCATAGGGTGGATGAGATTATCCGGGTGACCGAAATCATCCTGTTCGATGGTGGCTTCGGCAGAGGCGTGAAACTGAGCGATGCGTTCCGACAGCTCCTGGATTTGTCGGTCATCCAGCGTGTGCTCTTTGAGATAACGGCCCAGCACGCGATTGGGGTCGAACTGTTTCATCTTGATGAGGTATTCGACCGGGTCGCCGTTCGGTTCAAATTGTACTTGGCCGTCGTGGAAATACAGCGGGCAGATGTCGATATACAGTTCTGGCGCGCTGCGTTGGTTCAGCTGAATTTCCAACTCGCAATAGCGTTTACGGTCGGCCAGTTGTGAGAAGTCCAAAAAACCGAAATCCACAGGCTTTTTGAGTTTGTAGGCGTAATCGCCGGTCAGGAAGACAACGGAAATATGGGTTTCAATCGTGGTGATGACTTCGGTGGGATGCGGGTAGACATCGGCACGGGACAATTCATCGATGAAAAAGGGTAAATTCACAAAATCCGCGGCGTGAGTTGGTTGGTCCATCGTCGTGAGACGGCGGAGCGAGTCAGTCAAAAGCGCCTGAGTGGCGCTTTAAACGATCTGAGTCATATGGAAATTAGGCGATGCCTTGTTTTTCGCGCATTTCCTGTTTGGTCTTCATTTCAACGGTCAGCGTAGCGGTTGGTCGAGCTTCCATTCTCGCAAGGCCGATGGGTTCACCGCTCATTTGACAGAATCCATATTCGCCGTCTTCGATGTCTCTCAGCGATTTATCGATTTTGGAAATCAGTTTGCGTTCACGATCACGGGTTCTCAGTTCCAAAGCGAATTCTTCTTCTTGCGAAGCACGATCGTTCGGATCGGCCGGAGTGGAGGAATCGGATTTCAAATGGTTTACCGTGTTACTGGCTTCCCAAATCAACTGCTTTTTCCATGCCAACAGTTTGTTTTTGAAATGCTCTAGCATTTCCGGACTCATGTACTCTTCGCCGGGTTTTGGCTCGTACAGAGGGTAGTTTTCGATAAAATCATGTGAAAGTTCCATCACTTTCCCTTTTTTGTCGTTTTATTATGAAAGACCTTATCTCTCGTCCCTGACTTGTGAAAAGATCCAGACTTAAAAAATCTAACTGCGTTTTATACCAAGTTTTAAAAAGGGTGACAACAAAATTTTTCGGTATTTGAAGGTCTTGAGAGTTGCATATTTCGCGAAATACGCTTTAATAGGCGCAGTTTTCAAAAATAAAAGTCTTAAAAAAATAAGGAAATTAAACATTATGGCAGAGTTACAAGCATTGCTGTTCGATGTGGACGGTACCCTGGCGGACACCGAACGCGACGGGCACCGAGTGGCCTTCAATATGGCTTTCGACGAAGCCGGTCTGGACTGGGATTGGGATGAAGCGCTTTACGGCGACTTGTTGGCCGTGACCGGTGGTAAGGAGCGTATTCGTTACTACTTGGATAAATTCAATACTGAATTCGAAAAGCCGGAAAATTTTGACGATTTCGTCAAGGGACTGCATGCGGCGAAAACCAAGTTTTATACCCAGTTGTTGTCCGAAGGCAAGATTCCGTTGCGTACCGGCGTGGAACGTTTGATTCAGGAAGCTCGAGATGCGGGCATGCGCATGGCGGTTGTGACCACCACCACGCCGGCTAATGTCACGGCGCTGTTGACCAATACCCTGGGTGACGATTCGGAATCCTGGTTCGAAGTCATTGCCGCCGGCGACATAGTGCCAGCCAAAAAACCGGCGCCGGATATTTACCACTGGGCGTTAGAGCAGATGTCATTGACACCGGAAGAGGCGATTGCCTTTGAGGATTCGTCTAACGGCATTCTGTCGTCTTCGGCCGCAAATGTCCGCACCATCGTCACCATCAACGAATACACCAAAGACGATGATTTTTCGGCGGCGCATTTGGTGTTGGATCACATGGGAGAACCGGAAGAGGCTTTCACGGTTTTGTCCGGTAATGCCCAAGGCCACAATCATTTGAATTTGGATTTGGTGAAAGCAGTCGCCAACGCTTGATTGATTCTACGGTCTTGATTTCAAGACTCAGTCGCCGTGCGGCTTGTTGTCGTCCGCCTGCAATAGGTGGGTGACGCCGAGGGCCGCATCGGCGTTTTTCATGGGGATGATTTCCCCGTCAAAACGTTGCTGTCGCAATGTCATCCATGCGTCATTTTGGATTCCGCCGCCGGTGGTAAAGATGCGCTTCGCTTCCGGTCCGCCCAATTCGTGTAAACGTGCATAGCCTAAAGCTTCAATTTCAACCAATCCTTCCAATAACCCTTGTAAAAACCGTTCGTCGGAATCCGGTCGTGGGTCAATTTGAGGGGCGAGCGTCGGGTCGTTGATGGGAAAACGTTCGCCAGGACTCGCTAACGGATAATAATCCAGCCCGGTCGGTTTGTCGGTTTGCAAACGGGGAATCAGGGTTTTCAGTGTTTCCAGTGGAAAATGCTTTAACAAGACGGCCCCGCCGGCGTTGGAGGCGCCGCCGACCAGCCATTGATTCCATAAACGGTGGCTGTAAATGCCGTATTCGGGTGCGAATACCGGTTTGTCCGACAGCAGTTTCAAGGCGATGGTGGAACCGAGAGAGGTCACGGCATCGCCGATTTCACTGGCTCCGGACGCGAGAAAGGCGGCGATGCTGTCCGTCGTGCCGCTGTAAACAGTTAATTCCGGGTTGAAACCGTAACGACTTGCCACATCCGGCAAGATACCTCCAATCGGTGTGCCGGGCGGAACCACCTCCGGTAAAGGCAGTCCGGTCAGGTCGTTTAGCCAATTCGGCCAGGCCTGGTGAATCGGGTCATAACCGAGTTTCAAGGCGTTGTTTTCGTCGGTGATCCCACAACGACCAGTCAAATAGGCATTCACCCAATCCAGTTGATGAAAAATAACGGCTTCATGCGGCTGACGCCCGTTTAAGGCATGTTTTTCCAGCCACATGACTTTTGCCAGTGTGCTGGAGGCACCGTGAGCGGCTGTGTCGCTGGGCGCCAATTGACGAATCCGTTCGGCTGCCTCGGTGGCGCGCTTATCATCGTACATCAGCGCTTGTGTCCAAGCCTGTCGTTGGCGGCTGCCAAGCAAGACGGTCGAGGAGGTGGCATCCAGTGCCATTCGTGTGACATGGGGAAAATAACCGGTTTCGGATAGAGCGTCAAACAGTTGGTTTAAGGTTTGAACCCAGAGGTCGGCTGTTTGCTCACTGTTCGGGCCTTGACGATGGGGGAACGGCATTGACACCGAGGCCGATGCTAACGGGGCTGGCGCAGGATTGGTGTTCGGCGCTTTTTCGACAATGACGCCCCGGATGCCGGAGGTGCCAATGTCGATGCCCAATAATAATTCGGAGGATAATGTCGGAGCCGGTTTTGTTTGTGACATGCAATCTTCTTGATTTAAAGGGGAAGGCGTCGTTTATGACGGATTAAAACATGCGCATACGCTTTTCTTTGTACCCAAATTAAAGTAAAATTTTGCGCATTCATTGGTCAATATTCTATCAACTCAAACAAATTTAAGGGAAGTGCTGAATGAACGAATTGCAACAAGTGTTACTGATATTTGCAATTATTGTCATTGCCGGGCTTTACATCCTTCAAAAAATCAAGGCAAAACGCAATCAATCAGCACCAGACTCCCAGCCTGAACCGCCTGTTGAAAACACCCGCACGTCGGCCGACAAGGCCTTGAACGAACTGGGCGAAGCGCACATTCCCTTATCGCAACAAACTCAGCATCGTCTGCATATGGACGGCGAGGAAGAAGAAGTGATTCCGGACTCCCAGTTGGGCTTGTCGTTTGGACAAGAGTTTGAAAAACCCAAAACGGAAGCGCCGACGCAGGAAGAAGAAACACCTTCGGAAACCGAAGAGCGTAAACCGCGCCACATCGTTTTGGAAGCGGAAGACATTCATCCGGTCGGCGGCGTGGAAGAAGGCGGCGCATCCGCTGATGACGATGACTACAAGCCGAGCTTTGGCATTCCGGAAGGCGGCGTGAATACGCCGGAGACCGAAGTGGAAACCGAACTGAAAGACCCTCAAATTTTCGCCATCATCGTGATGGGGACCGATGATTTCCTATGGCCTAAAGTCAACCAAACCTTGCAAGGTGTCGGCTTGGTGCCTTCCGAGCAAGGCATTTTTGTCAAGAAGGATTCGATGGGCAATGAAATCATTCGTGTCGCCAATTTGATGGAGCCGGGCACTTTCCCGTTGGACCAACCGACCAACAGCGAATTGAAAACCGCCGGCGTGGTGTTGATTCTGGAATTGCCGACCACCGTTAAAGCACCGGCGGTCATGCATGACATGATTATGATGTCGCGCAAAATCTCCCAGCGTCTGAACGGCCGACTGTATGACGGCGAGCGCCATCTTTTGAAAGAGTCTGACCTGCAAGCCATGCGCGATGCAGCGGTGGCCTATGAATCGGCGGCCATCTAAGCCCGAACCCCTTTTATGTCCGAACGCCAACACTACCTCGACCTGGTTGAAACCCTCAATAAGCATAGCTATCAGTATTACGTTCTCGATGATCCGTTGATCAGCGACCCGCAATACGATGTGATGTATCAAGAACTCTTGACGCTCGAAGCGGAACATCCGGATTGGGTGGTCAAGGAGTCGCCCAGTCAGCGGGTGGGTGATCAGCCGCTCACCGAATTCAAAACCGTCCGCCACGCGTTGGCCATGTATTCCCTGGACAATGCCTTTAACGATGAAGACCTGGCGGCGTTTTTGAAACGCATTCAGGAAAAAGAGCCAGGCCTGGCGGAAATCGACTTTTCCGCCGAGCCGAAAATGGACGGTCTCGCCATCAATATTCGTTATGAAAACGGTGAACTGGTGCAAGCCACCACCCGTGGCGACGGCCAGGTCGGGGAGGACGTCACCCATAATGTGCGCACCATTCAAGCCATTCCGTTGAAACTTTTCGGCCAAGCCTGGCCGGAAGTGGTGGAAGTGCGCGGCGAAGTGTTCATGTCCAAACCGGCGTTTGAGAAACTGAACGCCTATCAGCAATCCATTGACGGCAAAGTGTTTGCCAACCCTCGAAACGCCGCCGCGGGCTCCTTACGACAACTGGATGCCAAAATCGTCGCCAAACGTCAGTTGAGTTTCTACCTCTATGGCTGGGGTGAAATCAGCGATGACTGGCCGGTACCGGAACGTTATTCGGACATGATTGAGCAACTGGTGGCGTGGGGCTTGCCATCCAACCCGAATTCCGAAGTGGTTCGCAACCTGGACGGAATGTTGGGTTACTATGAAAAAATATTGGGCTTGCGCGACGAATTGCCTTATGAAATCGATGGCATTGTCTATAAAGTCAACCGTATTGCCTTGCAAGCACACCTTGGGTTCACCGCTCGCGCGCCTCGTTGGGCCATCGCGCGCAAATTCCCGGCGCAGGAAGTCTGGACCAAGCTCCTGGGTATTGAAGTGCAGGTTGGGCGTACAGGCGCCATTACGCCGGTAGCGCGTCTGGAACCGGTTTCCGTCGGCGGTGTGACCGTTTCCAATGCCACATTGCATAATATGGATGAAATTCGCCGTAAGGATGTCCGCATCGGTGATACCGTCATCGTGCGCCGTGCCGGTGATGTGATTCCCGAAGTGGTGGGACCGGTGTTGGCACAACGTCCGGACGACACCCGTTTGTTTGAAATGCCGAGCCATTGTCCGGAATGCGGTTCCGATGTGGTCAAGGAAATCGATAAAGCGGTTTACCGTTGCACGGGTGGATTGGTTTGCCCGGCACAACGCAAACGTTCGCTGTATCATTTTGTGTCGCGTAAAGCCATGGATATTCAGGGCTTGGGTGATAAACTGATTGACCAGCTGGTCGATATCGGTTGGGTCAAACATCCGGACGATTTTTATCATCTGACGGTCGAGCAATTGGCGACGTTGGAACGCATGGCGGAAAAATCGGCACAGAATGTGGTGGACGGCATTCAAGCGTCTCGCGAAACCACCTTGGCCAAGTTCATTTACAGCTTGGGGATTCCGGAAGTCGGTGAAGTCACGGCGCGGAATTTGGCGAATTATTTCAAAGACTTGCCCAGTATTCAGCAGGCCACGCTTGAAGAATTTATTGAGGTGGATGACGTCGGTGAAGTTGTCGCCGAACACCTGGTGAACTTTTTCAAGGAACCGCATAATGAAGAAGTGATTCAAGGTTTGCTGGATGCCGGCATGCATTGGCCGGCACCGAAAGCCGCCGACGTACCGGTTGATTCGCCGTTTGATGGAAAGGTGGTGGTGTTGACCGGCACTTTGACCGAAATGAGCCGCCCGGAAGCCAAAGACTGGCTGGAATCGCTGGGTGCTAAAGTCACCGGCAGCGTGTCCGCCAAAACTGATTATGTCGTGGCCGGCGAGAAGGCCGGCTCGAAATTGACCAAAGCCGAATCGCTGGGCGTGGCGGTGCTGGACGAGTCCGAATGGCTGGCAATGATGCCGCCGCGCGTTTAAAAAAGCGTTTAACATCTGATATGGGAAATGATTATGGTCAGACCACGTAATGTCAACCGAACCAAAGCCAAAAAAGAAATCCCGGATTGGGAACAGGAAGAGTTCGAAAGCCGCACGGACATTAAGAAAGCCGCTCAGGCCGTCACCGATTTGGGCGTGCAATTGACCGAACTGTCCGATTCCGCCTTAAAATCCTTTGAATTGCCGGATGATGTCATCAAAGCCATCATGCAACTGAAAGAAATGAAAAACGGCCCGGCGATAAAGCGTCAGAAGTTGTTCCTCGGAAAATTATTGCGTAAGAACGAGCCGCTGATTGTACACATCAAACAACGATTGTTTGAAATCGAACAAAAAGCCAAACAGCAAACGGCGCATTTTCATCGTTTGGAAAAGTGGCGCGACCGCTTGGTGGAAGAAGGGGACGACGCCCTGAATGAATTTATGGCGGAATACACTCATGCCGATCGCAGTCAGTTACGCCAATGGATTCGCAATGCCCAAAAAGAAGCCGAGCAAAACAAGCCGCCGAAAGCGTATCGAGCGATTTTTCAGTATTTGAAAGGATTGGAGTGGTAATCCCTTTTAATAAATGGAATAGATCGCTCCTTTCCCGTTTTGTGCAGTTAAATCGTTAAGGCATTCTAGACGTCAGCAAGCGGAAGTTTTCTTTGGAGATGCGGTGTCCGAACTCAAACGAAATCAATCCTAAAATTACCAGGCCTGCCCCCAGCCAGATTTGGCTGTTCAAGGGTTCGTCATTCAGAAAATGCCCTAGCAATAACGCCATGACCGGCGTAATCAAAGTTATCAACCCCAACCGAATCGCATCCAACCGTTTCAGAACGTAATAATAGAGGATGAACCCGACTAAGGAGCCGAATACGCCCAGATACACGATGGCGTTCAGGGCTTTCGGCGGCAAGGTTGGCAGTTGAGTCAAGAATTGCGGGTGGGCGAGTAGATACACCGTACTGGTAATCCAGACGGCCCCGGCCACAATATGGGTGTTCGGCAAGCCATGGTTGTACTTTTTGACCAGAACCGTGCTCAGGGAGTGAAAGGTGACGGCAATCACCGCCAAACCAATGCCAATCAGTAGGTTTTGGCCGTGCGTCCAATCCAGATTCGGGCCGAGAATCACCGCCAAACCGCTGAAGCTGACGACGATGCCGAGGTATTTACTGAAGGTCAGCTGTAGGTTTTTTAAAATCAAAAACGCCATCACGCCGGTGACAATCGGCGTCAGCCCGAAAATCAACGAAATCCAGCCCGAGGGCATGGTTTGAGCGGCGTAATACATGGGCGTCATACCGCCCAACATGCCCAGGCTGGCGGATAAATAGATTTTGATGTCCCGCCATTGCAACGAAAAAGGCTGCCGGGTCCACCAAATCAAAATCGGAATAATCAAAGTGGCGCTGATCAGAATCCGCCCGGCGACCCCAACAAACCAGTCAACCTGGCCACTCCACTGAATTGCCAGTGGCGTGGTTGCCCAAATGGCGACCACGGCCAGATAAGCCAATAAAACGTTCATAAATAAGAAATCCTCAAAGTGTAAAAACCGAAAAAATATGGAAGTGAAGGCTTCGGGGCGGGTGTTTCAAACCAAGGTGTTGTGTTGCGTTACATCCACTAGACCGTCAATTCGAAAACACCCTTTTGTCGGTTTTTCATCACTCGACAGGCTTCGAACAGTTCGCCGTTCATGGCGATGTAAACACCGTTCTGAGCCAGTTGGGCGGCCGTGAGGGCGGCGCCGAGGTTAAAACAGGCGTCGGATTCGCCCAGTCGGAAAGGTCGCATCGCGCCGGTGAGCACAATGGTTTTATTACACAGGTTGGCGTTTTCGGATAGCGCCAAGGCGGTGTCGACCATGGTGTCGGTACCATGGGTAATGACGATGGATTCGGTGTCGGCGTCCTGGCAGGCCTGGGCGATTTCGTCCCGATCCAAATCGGTCATTTCCAGGCTGTCTTTCAGCATCAATACCCGAGTCTCAACCGCCAGAGTGGTGTTGGCCTGGCGCAGCATGGCTGGCAAATGGGTTTCGGAAAAGACCAAAGCACCGGTGGTGGTTTGGTAGTCTTTATCCAGCGTCCCGCCGGTGACAAGCAACGTGAGTTTCGGGTCTTTAGGGTGCATTCCGTTTGCCGTTATCTGCGTTATCCGGGCTGCCGTAGAATACCGGTGACAATGCCCAGAATTTCGATGTTTTCATTGGTGATGTAAATCGGTTCCATTTCCGAGTTGGCCGGTTGCAAGCGAATGCCGTTTTTCTCGATGTAGAACTTTTTCATGGTAACTTCTTCGTTATTGATGCGAACCACCACGGATTCACCGTTTTCAGCCGTGGAGCGGCGCTCGATGATGACGATGTCGCCGTCTTCGATGTTCTCCTCAATCATGGAACTCCCTTTGACGCGTAGGGCAAAGGTTTCCTTGCGCACCATGGATTGCGGCACGGCCACGGTGTCGTAGTCCATTTCCATTTGAATGGGCTCACCGGCTGAGGTCCAACCGAGTAACGGCACTTGTACGAAATCGATGTCGACGAGTTCGACCGAGTCGGCTTCCGCCAGTTGCAGTTTTTGATTACGTTTTGGAATCAGATAGGCCACATTCGACATGATTGCATCTCGCTGTCAGTTTCGGATACGTCCAATATTAACGTGAAACGGCGACTTATGGAAGTACCTTTTTGAACGGTTTGACTTCGACTTTTTCATAGACACCGGCGGCCAGATAAGGGTCGGCATTCGCCCAGGCCTGGGCGTCTTCCAGTGAATCGAACTGAGCCACAATCAAGCTGCCGCTGAAACCGGCGTCGCCGGGTTCTTCGGAATCGACGGCCGGGTTCGGGCCCGCCAGAATCAGGCGGCCTTGTTCCGCCATTTCTTTCAAACGCGCGATGTGACCCGGACGGGCCTCGGCGCGCAAGGGCAAACTGTTTTCAACATCATAGGCAAAGATGGAATAAAGCATGGAATCCTCCGGGCGGATAAAACGAATAAGTTATTGGCTGTCGTCGGACGGCTTGTTGCGCGACTTGGCCGGTGAAACCGAATCCAGTTCCGCATCGGCCAGGGTTTCGATGGACGCATCCATCACACGTTGTTCGGTTTCATCGAACTGTTTACCGGTTTCTTTGATGTAGCGACTGATGTAAATGCCCTGTACGATGATGAACACCAGCGTCAAGCCCATCAAACCGAAAAGTTTGAAGTTCACCCAAGTGTCGGTGTCGTATTGGTAGGCCACGTAAATGTTGGCGATGCCGGAGAAAATGAAAAACACAATCCACATATAGCTTAAGTTCAGCCAGACACGATCCGGCAAGCTGATGGCCTGATCCATCATGCGGCGGATAATCGGCTTCTGGCCGATGAAGTGGCTGCCCAGGAAAATCAGGGCGAAGCCCCAGTTAACGACCGTCGGTTTCCATTTAATGAAGGCTTCGTCTTGGAAAATCAGCGTGGCGCCCCCAAGAATGATAATTAGCGCTAAAGTAATGATGTGCATTTTTTCGACGCGCTTGTTTTTGGCGTAGACATAAGCCACTTGCAGGATGGAGGCGACGATGGCGACGGCAGTGGCGACGTAGATGCCGTAGAGTTTGAAGGCGATGAAAAAGAGAATGACGGGGAATAAATCGAATAATAGTTTCATTGCAATACTTTTGGCTGTGTTTGGTAGAATAAAAAGAGCCGTTTCTTTTTACCGTTAAATAAAACCATTTATGGGAACACCAATGGTTTTCGCTGAATGACTCTGGAACCGCAATTTTATATGGGATTCCGCTGTAAAGAAACCCGCAAGCGGTTTTTTTACCGTTTTCGTCAGGATTGATGCCATCTCGACATCTTCGAACCAACGCAATTAGGAAATATCATGAAAGCCGATTTTCACTGCCACACCTCCGCATCGGACGGTTCTTTGTCCCCCAAAGAATTGATTGACCGAGCCCTGGAAAAGGAGCTTTCCGCCTTGGCGATTACCGACCACGATACCACCGCCGGTTACGAACAAATCCAAGATTATGCCCAAGAAAACGGTTTGGATTTGATTCCGGCGTCGGAGATTTCCTGTCAATGGCAGGGCCATACCATTCATGTGGTCGGGCTGAATATTGATGTCGATAACGAGCGCCTGCAAGCCGGGTTGAAAGCGAACCGTATCAAACGCTGGACACGTGCATTTGAAATTGACGCCAAGTTTCAAAGTCGTCGCTTTCATGGCTTGCTGGAAAAAATCCTGCCGGCGGTGGGCGAAGGCATGATCGGCCGTAACCACTTCGCCCAAGCGCTGATTGAAGAAGGACATATCAAGAACCATCAACAAGCCTTTGATAAATTTTTGAAAAAGGGCAAGCCGATGTATGCGCCGGTCGAGTGGCCGGAGTTGACGGAAGTTGTGGATTGGATTCTCGATGCCCGCGGCATAGCGGTTATTGCGCACCCGCATATCTATAAAATCAGCTCCAATAAACTCAACAAAATGATTGAAGACTTTAAAGCGGCCGGTGGTCAGGCGCTTGAAGTGGTGAATCAACCTCGTCCTTGTGCCGAACAAATTGGCATGGCGCAACGGGCCGAACGCTATGAGCTTTACGCGTCGTTGGGATCCGATTTTCACCGTCCGGAGCAGAGCTGGCGGGATTTGGGATGGCTTGCGCCCATGCCGAAGGCTTGCCAACCGGTTTGGCAATTGTTTGAAGAATGCTTTTCCGGCACGGCAATCGAGAAAGGCGCTCAGTCTTCCTAGAGAGCTAACACTCGGACCATTGAATTAAACGAATGTAATCATTGGATTCCTAGCGCTTTTTTAAGGGTTTTGCAGTATAATTTTCGCGTTGTAAATCCCGGCCTTCATCTTAAGCGATGGCCAGCGAACCAATCAAACGGAAATCATTGTGCGAAGAGAGTGCCAGTATCTGTCGGTACACCCCGACAATCCTCAAGAACGAATTTTAAAGCAGGCGGTGGATATTTTGAACGCGGGCGGGGTTATTGCCTACCCGACGGAATCGGGTTACGCCTTGGGCTGTCTGCTGGATAATAAAGAGGGCGCCGACCGCATTCGTGCCATTCGCCGGTTGGACGACAAGCATTACTTCACACTGGTCTGCCCCGATTTAAGCCACTTGTCGGCCTACGCAAAAGTTGGAAATGTACAATTTCGTTATTTGAAATCGCATTTACCGGGCCCTTATACGTTTATTCTACCGGCCAGCCGTGAAGTTCCGCGCCGTTTGCAAACGCCGAAGCGTAAATATATCGGCTTACGCGTCACCCCCAATACCGTTACGAATGCGCTGCTGTCTTATTTTGACAAGCCGTTGATTTCGGTATCGTTAATTTTACCGGGCGAAGAATTGCCGATGACGGATGGTTGGACCATTCAGGAAACCATCGGCCATGCTTTGGATGCGGTTGTGGATGGTGGTTTTTGCGGTTATGAACCCACCACCGTTATCGACTTTACCGAAGACGTGCCGGTCTTGATTCGCCAGGGGCAGGGCGAGTTTAACGAATAGTCGAACGCATTCGGCTGATGAGAGGAAATCATGATTGAACTTTCGATAATGCAGAAAATCGCCATTTGGACCATTCCGGTGTTGCTGGCCATTACCTTGCATGAGGCGGCACACGGCTGGGTGGCGTCCAAACTGGGCGATAAAACCGCGGAAATGCTCGGTCGCGTTACCTTAAACCCATTAAAGCATATCGACTTGGTCGGTACCGTCATTGTTCCGATTGCGTTATTGGTGCTGGGCGGGTTTGTATTTGGCTGGGCCAAAGCCGTTCCGGTGAATGCCCGTAACTTTAAAAATCCGGCCAGAGACATGGCTTGGGTCGCGGTGGCCGGGCCATTATCGAATTTGCTGATGGCCATCGGTTGGGCGATTGTCGCCAAAATCGGTTACGACCTGTCGGCCGGCGGCACCTCTCCGGACAATATCGGTCAGTTTCTGGCCTATTCCGGTATGGCGGGCATCGCCATTAACCTGGTGTTGCTCGTGCTGAACATGATTCCGATCCCACCGTTGGACGGCAGCCGCGTTGTATCGGCGTTTTTGCCATCCGGCTTATCTTACACTTACAACCGCCTGGAACCTTATGGCCTATTTATTCTATTAGGCATGATGTTTTTAGGCGTATTGGGGCCGATTATTTCCGGGCCTTATCAAGCGCTTCAGGGCTATTTGCTGCAACTGGTGGGATTACACTGATATGACGAATACAAAACACACAACAAACGTTGCCAAGCCGCAGGGTGAAAAGCTTCAGAAAATTTTGGCGCGCGGCGGCTTCGGGTCGCGGCGCGAAGTGGAAAAACTGATTGCCGAAGGTCTGGTGAAGGTCAACGGTAAAGTCGCCACACTCGGCGACCGTGCGTTTACCACGGATACGATTAAAGTCCGCGATCAGCAAGTCCGCGAAACGCGTCTCGCCACCCAACCGACTCAGGTCATTTTATACAATAAACCGGAAGGGCAGGTGTGTAGCCGAAAAGACGAAAAAGGCCGAGAGACCATCTTCGAGCATTTGCCGCGTATTATCAACAGTCGCTGGGTCAGTGTCGGTCGCCTGGATATCAATACCTCCGGCTTGTTGGTTTTGACCAATAATGGCGAACTGGCCAACCGCATGATGCATCCGTCCTATGAAATGGAGCGGGAATATTCGGTGCGCGTGTTTGGCGAGGTGTCGGATGACATCATCAAGCAGCTTAAAAAAGGCGTCAAGCTGGAAGACGGCTGGGCCAAATTTGAACGCGTTGACAAAATTCCGCAACAAGAAGACGATTCCATCAACCAGTGGTATCGAGTCATCATCAAGGAAGGTCGTAACCGCGAAGTACGCCGTATTTGGGAAGCGCAAGGCGTGCAAGTCAGCCGCTTGGTGCGCACTCGCTACGGCATTTTCGATTTACCCCGTACTTTGCGCCGAGGCAAAACGGAAGCGTTAACCTGGAAGCAAATCAATCAACTGTTGAAATCGGTTGGTTTGCCGGAAGAGGCCCGGCCGGATATCCGCACTCGCCCCACAAATGCCAATAAGTCGGTATCGGGCGGTAAAAGCCCATACAAAGGTAAACGCAAGTAATTCAAAGATTTAAATGCATTTGATAGGAATCTTGTTTCAAAATGAATAAGAGTTTTATTACCAACCTCATTAGTTTGTTATTGTTAATGGCCGGGTTGCTCTTGCCGAACAATTGGCTGTTAATGGTCGGTTTGTTTGCTTTGTCGGGCGCATTGACCAACTGGTTGGCCATTTATATGTTATTTGAAAAAGTGCCAGGCCTGGTGGGTTCCGGGGTCATTCCAGCACGTTTTGAAGCCTTCAAGACAGCCATTCGGGACTTGATGATGCAGCAGTTTTTCTCACAGGAAAACATCGACCGTTTTGTTAACCAAAGCGCCCAGCCAAGTTTGCATCTAGCTCCGGTGATTGAAAAAGTCGATTTAACCCCGGCCTTCGACCGTTTGGCGGATGTGATTATGGCGTCCAGTTTCGGCAGCATGCTCGGCATGTTTGGTGGCAAGGAGGCGTTGAATCCGCTGAAAGAACCCTTTGTCACCAATATGAAAAGCGCGTTGATTGAAATGACCGAAAAAGAGCAGTTCGTGGAATTGCTGCAAAATGAAATCGATCAACCGGATGTGATGGCGGAAATTCGGCATAAAGTGGAAGCCATTATCGAAGCCCGTTTGGCCGAACTCACACCGAAAATGGTCAAAACCATGGTGCAACAGATGATTGAAGAGCACTTAGGTTGGCTGGTTGTTTGGGGTGGTGTATTCGGTGGCCTGATCGGGTTGGCTTCCAATGCCTTGCTGCAACTCTAATCCTCATCGAACGCTTTCCTAAAAACCGCCAGGCCTGGCGGTTTTTAACGTTTATCAATGGGGGTTACCAAAATGGGGTCAGACTCACTGCTGTCCCAAAATGGGGTCAGACTCGATTGCTTTTCTTTTTAAAATCAGCAGAGCTATGATCGCCGCCTCTTTTTCTTGGAGCAACCGGTCGCTTTAATTGCGCCTGTATCTTTTCCTTAAAATAATCACTTCCCAGAACCCAAGCCTTATTCGTCGCCTCCCGAATTTCATCTAATGTTTTATCTGGAATTCGGTCTTCAAACAAAGCTTGATATGCTTTCGCTCTATCCACATTATTGCGGCCAAGTTGCTGATAGAGAAGATGTGGCTTAATAAAGTCACACGCTTTACCAAGTGCATTGCAACGATAACTCGACCAAGGATATTCAGCGGGATGGCTCACCATATCGGCTCGGACAGGATTAAGTTCAATATAGCGATAACAGCTCAACGCATAAGCCTCACTATCAATCAAAGTCGCCTTATAGCGTCCTTCCCACAAAGTTCCTGTGCGTTTGTAAGAGTGATTGAAATACTGAACATAATAACGCCCAATCATTTGCATTGCTTTTGATATGCCATTATCCGTATTTGGTGTAATCATAAGGTGAACATGGTTCGTCATCAGAACATAAGCATGCAAATCGCAATTATGCTTCTCACAAGCTTGTTGAAGCTTTTCAAGATAGAAAAGGTAATCTGCATCCGAATAAAAAATCGGTTCACGGTTATTGCCACGAACAATCACATGCTGTGGTTGACCCGGAATGGAAAATCGGGGAAGGCGAGCCATAAATGCCCCTCTTTTAAAGTGGTGCGGTGTATTGTAACGCTTAGAGATCAAAAAGCAATCGAGTCTGACCCCTTTGGTTACAAGCTGGATGTTTGTTATTTGGGGCTCATTACATGGTGTAGCTTTAATTATTCACCGTTTATGGCAACAGCTGGGCTATAAAATGTGGACATGGTTGGCATGGTTGATTACGTTTAATTTTATTAACGTTACTTGGGTATTCTTTAGGGCGACAGATATGGATTCTGCATTAAAAGTTCTCGGCGGTATGGTAGACATTCAAGGTGCAATGAAAATCACTTTGGGTCATGCGCCGACAAGCTCCATCGCATGGGGTGGAACTTTAATTGATTTCTTATCCCAGTTTGTTCCGGCTGGATTATTTATGAATCTATTAGCGTATGCAGCGATAGTATTCGCTTTTTGTATTGTTGCACTAAAGAATACAGCGCAGTTAACAGGATTTATAAAAGTAAGCAATTCGAAGGATGGGTCTCAATCAATCAATAAGCGTTTAGCAGTCTATTTGGCTTATGCTGTGTTTTTGTTTGTGATTGCTAGTTACACCATGTTTATTAGCTCAAGCACAGTATTTTTATACTTTAATTTTTAGGTTAACGTGTGAGTATTAAGTTTAAAGTAAAAATTGGGTTAGTGTTGGCGTTGGTTATGCTTGCAATATTACCGATATATAACCTTTCTCAGTCTTATTCATCTGAAGACTTTAAGTTTGATAGAGCAACACTATTCAATATTGATAAGCTAATTACGCCGTTTCAGAGAATGGTTTACTCACTAGGTATAAGCCTTAATGCAAAACAAGTATATATTGGCCAAGATGGTTGGATTTATTTAGGTGACCAGTACGCATCCACAGTCTCAACTCGAAGAACTGGCTTAACAGAAAGTGAAAAAAAACGAGCAATACAATTAAATGAAGGTTTGGTTTTGTGGGATCAATTTCTAAAATCTAAAGGCGTGAAAGCTTTTTTTATTATGATGGGGCCCGATAAGGCAACGATTTATCCTGAACACTTGCCAAACTGGGCTAATGCAACTCAACTTACAAGAACTGATGCGTTATTTTACAAAGGTGACTCTGGGTTGATTTTTGATACTCGTATACCTCTACTACTGACAAAGCACGATTTTGACAAACGTGTTTATTATAAAACGGATACACACTGGAATGACTTAGGTGCTTGGATTGCTTTTCAGGCATTCATTTCCTCCCTGGTTGAAAAAAATATGATTGAAGGGCTATGGTTAAACGATGCTCAAGTGCAATTAGTTCAGACAAATAATCGTGCGGGTGGAGATTTATCGAATTTTTTAAGGCTACGAAATCATTTGGCTGATGAGGAGCCAATTTTAAAGATTGATATAGGTGTAGATATCAATGTCGAGCAGGTTGAATTCAAAACTGGGGAGAAAAAGAGTAGTGGCGGGAACCCTCGCATTGGTTCACCAACAACTCCATTGCTTGTAATAAATGATAAAGCCTTAAATGACAAGAAAGTTCTTTGGTTACGTGATTCATTTGGTACTGCGGCTTCACCATATATGTCAGCTACATTCACAAATGTTCTGCAAATTCATTATGGCCACGTTAATACACAAGTGATGCTAGAGCTAGTTGAGAAATTTGAACCAGATTATGTATTCATTACAGCAGTTGAACGTCAACTAGCAACCTTGAATATTGGATTAAGAGATCAACCTCCTCAATTTAGCTTTTTGAAAAGTCACCATATGACTAACTCGGTAGCATCTTCATTTTCAGGGCTAAACCATCTGGAAGAAAAAGATGGGCATTATTCTGTCACAGATAAAAGGGATCCTTTTGTTGTTTTCAGTTTAGAGGATGCCGTCAAAACCAAAGACTATACAAAAGTGGGATTCAACTTAGAGTGTGCAAATGAACTACAAGAAGTGAATATTCAATTATTTTGGCATAAAGAAGGAGACCCCTATTTTAACGAAAAAAACAGTCTTCGTTTTAAAGCCTCAACAGGGGAAATTACTTTAAATCTCAGTGCAAATAAAATCTGGCGTGAAGCTGAAGTAATTACACCCTGAATTCAGATAATAACCGCAACACCTGAAAAATAATGATGTGGAGGCCAACTGCCCTAGAATGGTTGTTCCCACACAAAACATTCAGGTGCCAAAGATGACACGGTTCAGACAGTTGACCATTGAAGAACGATACCATATTCAGTTTCATTTTGAACTGGGATTGAGCTTAAGGCAGATTGCCAAAGCCTTAAACAGAGCCGCCTCAACCATTAGCCGAGAGCTCAGACGCAATCGGCAATCGCCCTGTAAATACTGGGCACCGATGGCACAGGATAAGGCAGACGATCGGCGCAAGAACGCTGATAAACAACGAATAACAGACGCCTGGCTCATTGAGCAGGTGCATTATTATCTGACGCAGTATCAGTGGTCGCCTGAGCAGATATCGGGGTACCTGGCAAGAATGCATTCGGTCACAGTCAGCCATGAATGGATTTACCAGTATCTGCTGCGTGACAAGGCTCAGGGTGGCGAACTTTACAAGCACCTTCGCCACAAGGTTCGTAAAACCCGGCGGCGCTATGGCAGTCAGGATCGGCGTGGCCGGATCATCGGTCGGGTCGGCATTGAGCAGCGGCCTGACGTTGTTGATACTCGCCAACGTCTGGGCGACTGGGAGGCCGACTCAGTGCAGGGAAAACGCCTGGCCACGCTCGTCACGTTAGTTGAGCGAAAAACTGGATTGAGTCGCATTCGAAAAGTCATGCGCTCCACGGCAGAGCTGACGGCCAGTGCGATGATTGATGCGTTCTCGGGCATGGTAGTCAAGAGCACGACGTCAGATAACGGCAAAGAGTTCTCGCATCACCACAAGGTCAGCCAAGCCATGGGCTGTTCATTCTTTTTTGCACGCCCATATCATAGCTGGGAGCGTGGCACGAACGAGAATACCAACGGTCTGATTCGCCAGTACTTCCCCAAAGGCACGGCCTTTGAAGATGTGACAGACGAAGAAATACAAAGGGTTGAGGACAAGCTCAACCATCGGCCCAGAAAGAGATACGGTTTTCAGACTCCACTGGAGATGCTTGAAGCTGAGAAATTAAAGCTGGGTGTTGCAGTTAATAGTTGAATCCAGGCACGCTTAAGAGTAGATTTAGACTCTGGTCAAAAATGTGACTTATTTACTTTAACACCACCAAAACTAGGTTATTAGTTAAAACTGTTGGTTCATTAGCTTTTGAATATTGCGGCAACTTTGCAACTGCAATGCCCTGTTACTTTAGCCCCTAATACACACTTGAGTGCTTTAACGCTTGCAGCATGCGCGCCCACGCAATGGAGCCGAAGGCGCAATGTAGTGGGCGTCGCCGTGCCTGCATTGGTTAAGTGCTACTGCTCCACTACTTCAGTGTGCTTTTCAGATGGTTCAGCAAATCTTTGGTTTTGACCTTCTCGCCCTTTCGATATGCCATAATCTTTTTTAGGGTAATCGAGTAATTCTTCGAGTTATGAGCAAGATCACACTCGTCATAGTACTGGAGGATGAAGTCTCTAACTTCATAACCTTCACTCCGGTTGATGAAAAGCCGATCTCGCTTAACTGCAGGAGTGTCCCCACTAGTGCGCGTCCATGATAAATTTGTATTCTCTGTAAGCCACAGGGTTACCTGACTTTCCTTTGACATATCAATTACTCCTTGCACGTTGAGTTCCGGCCCTCATTGAGCACTTAACGTTTGAATTCACCGGTGCTGCGCGGCTTTATCGCGCAGCGTCCGGTGGAATGATGGGTTGGGCATTCAGTGGATAAACCTCATCGGATAAGCTGCATTAGGGCTGCCATCAACGCATCTGAAACAGTTCTTGATGGAAACGCTCTGGTGGCAGGCCGTGGGCGAGGAAGTCCTCGCGCAGCGCCTGACCAAACCTCGGCGGGCCGCAGAACCAGATGCTGGCGGACTGCCATTCCGGAATGACGGCACGGATACGTTCGCCATTCAAGCGCCCATCCTTGCCATCGACCAGCAGGTGCAGCCGCACGCCCGCGGCCTTGGCATCTGCCGTGAGGCGGTCGATGGCGGCCTGTTCGAACTCGGCAGTCGGATGAAAGAGATCGATCGTCTTTGCGTCCGGCGTCGTGGCGCGCTGCTTCATGCGGGCGATGAACGGCGTGATGCCGATCCCCGCACCCACCCAAATCTGACGTGGCTGCGCATCCTCGAAGTTGAAGCAGCCGTAAGGACCTTCCACTGTCACCGGCATGCCGATCTTCAATCTTTCCCGCAAGCGGCTGGTGTGGTCGCCCAGCGCCTTGGTGATGAAGACGAGCCGACGGTCGGCGGGATTCCAGGCCGAGGCGATGGTATAGGGATGTGCGCCTTCGCTCCTGTCCGAGGTGATGAAGGCGAACTGCCCGGCGGCATGGCCGCGCCAGCCGTCCTCTAGCACGACGGCGGTCTCGAGCACGCGCAGCGCGGGATAATCGATCAGACCCGCGATGGTTCCCGTAACCTTGCGGCCGGTGCCGATCCGCCCCGTCAGGGTCAGCAGCGCGGTCACGGTGCCGCCCAGCAGCAAGGCCGCCATTAGCCAGCCGACCGGCTGCGTCCAATACTCCACCTTAGTGAGCACGGCGGAGTGATAGGCCAGGGCAAGGTAGGCGACTGCGATCCATTTGTGGGTTTTGACGAACCAGTGGTAGGGGAAGCGCTTGACCAAAGCCAGAACGATCAGCACGGCGGCCGCGTAGAACGCCCATTCGCCGACGGATTCGGCAAACCCCCGCTGGCTGCGCAGCCAGCCTTCGATGTTGCCGAGGGTTTCTCCGGCCACCGGTTTGCGCACGGGCTTTTCCAGCCAGCCCCAACCCACCATCCATTTGGTGCCTTTTCCCCACCACCAGTGAACGATGGCGACCACCAGGGCGGCGATGCCCAACCACTTGTGCAGGCGATACATCTTGTCCAGCCCGTCCAGATGCGGCTCCAGCCATTTCGGGCGCAGCGCCAGCAGCATGGCCACGCTCATCAAGCCGATGCCGATCACCCCGCTGTACTGCATGAACACGGTGCGAAACGAGAAGTACGTGAACGGCTCGGGCAACAGCGTATCGGCGGCCAGCCATAACGCAGTCAGCAATAGCAGTACTGCCAAAAGTGAAACCTTAATGCGCTTCATGGATCATCTCCGATGCAATTTCGTATGTAGCCCAACGATAAAACTAAGCGAGCTGCGCGTTAGCGCAGTCCGCTTGAGTGCTTTGTTAGAGGATTCATGGCAAAGAGAGCCACATGAAATACCCAGAAATTGGAATGGCTACAAACCCTAATATACTAATTATTGGATATAGTTTTTGAAGCTTAAGCATTGCTTCGATTGGAAACCACAAAATTTGAATTGCAAAAGCAATAACAAAAAGAATGACTGCCTGCACCCAGCTTACTTCAATTCCCCAATAAAACAAAAAACCAAGTCCGAATATTGTAGTAGCCATCGCAAAGACACTAAGTGTGGCGCCAAACCCTTGACTTGCACCTTGAAAATTTTTCAAATGCAATTTTTGGTAGAACGCAAAGAGGCTAAAAACTGCATAGGCTATGACGAGATTTATTGGTAGTTCCATTTTTTATCCTCTAACGACCAAGCTCACCGGAAAAATAAAGATGCAAAGCGAAGCGGCGCAGCTTTATTTTGTCCGAGTGCAGCGCCTTGTTATGCCTTGTCCTTCTTTGCAATCACAGCCTTAAGAGCTGCTGACGTTTTTGTTTCTTATAATCAGATAACAATTGGCCATTAAAATACGATGCCTAGAACATAACGCAATCTGTCATGAAGAATGATTACAGACTCTTCACTTCCACAATTACTCATTTAAAACTTGCTTCGATATAAAAAAGTTAACACTGATCATATTTGCATTCTTTAATCTCAAACTCGAGTGTTGAATGCCCGATGGAGAATTTTTGTGCAAGCGCTGTTTTTAATTCACCCTTCACTTTATCCAGTTGTGAATAATCAGAAAGTAGAACATGAGCTTCTAATGCATTCTGATGCTCGTCAAGTTGCCAGATATGTACGTGATGAACATTGATAACATTTGTTACCTGCTGCATGGCTGTGATGACATCATCAATAACAATGCCCTCCGGTGTTCCCTGCATCAGGATATGAATGGTTTTTGGTAACATCGTGGCTGCCTGGTACAAAACATACGCGGCTATCAATAATGTTATTAAGGTGTCACTCCAGTACCACTCATAAAGAAGGATCAGTGTGCCGGCAACAATAACACCCAGTGAAGCCAGTGCATCCGATACATTGTGCAAAAAAGCGGCACGGATATTCATACTGTGCTTAGACATGGTGAAGGTAAGAAACGCGGTTGCCAGATCAATCACAAGTGCTATCGCCGCCACAATCACAACCATCCAGCCTTCAATAATCTGTGGTTCATAGATTCGCCATAGCGCTTCATAGGCCAGGTACAGCCCAACCAGGACAAGCGTGACTAAATTAATCAATGTGGCGATAACTTCAGCGCGTTTATAACCAAAGGTTCTGAAATGATCCGCCGGTTGACGCCCGATCTTTCTGGCGACCCAGGCAATGAGCAGTGAGGCGGCATCACTGAAATTATGCAGCGCATCAGCAATAAGTGAAAGGCTGCCCGATAGAATACCACCGACGACCTGTGCTAATGTCAAGAGCATATTGATAGCGATGGCGAACCCCAGGCGGCGATCACCTATTGATTCAGTGTCGTGGTTATGCGAATGCGTATTCATTGTGTACCTATAAAGAAAAAGATTTTGTTGTTCGACTGGAAAGATAGGCATGTGCTTCCCGCGCATCCAGCTCTCGTGTACTATTACCTGTGCGTACCATAAGCCGTGCTACGCTGTCCTCATGATAATAAACAGGTTCAACAGCGCTCTCGACAATGACGCGGCAGATGGTTTTATTTTCAATATCGTGGAACCGGCAATGAAGTAATGCGCAAGCGTTTCCTCCTAGACTGGTTTTAACCGTATCCATCAGTGCGCGTTCGAAGCCGTCTCTATTTTTGTGTTTCAATGTCTGGAAGTCAGAGTCGATTCCAATGATATTGCCGTTGTCCTCAACACCGATTAGCAGTGTACCGCCTTCGCGATTTAAAAAACCGGCGATGGTTTTGATGACAATCGACTCAAGTGCGCGATTCGTTCGCTGTTGTCTTACATCCCAACGATACGTGGATTTGAATTCAAGATGCTCACTTTCGCCTCTGGCAATCAATAAGGGTAATTCTTCAGCAAGCTCGTGTTCCAGAGAGCGGACAAGATTTTTTTGGCCAGACAGTCTTATATGGTACAGACCGAACAATAGACCAACAATACCGCCAAGCAGTGCAAACACAAAGCTCATAGGCATTAATTCAAACTTGAATTCAGTAATTAAACGCTGAATCAAAAACTCTATCGGGCTGTTACCCGGAAATTCGATTAAGCCCTTGTATTCGTACCAGAATACCATTGTCGTCAACGGATGTAATAGAAGCACGCCTATTATTGCACCAATAATAAAATGAAAAAGTAAGATCCATTTTTTTGATTAATTAAACTACCTGATGAGTATGTCATCTTTCTTTAACCACCTGTTTGGTTGATTATTCTCTTGATCTGGAAATCCAGTGCATTGATTCATCGTGGCTTGTGCCTCACCCCGGTGCATGGACACTTCCGCAACTGCAAAAACAGCTCTTGCATAGGCTTTACAGTCTTTGCCTAAATCCTCGAATGCGCTCGCCGTGTTTGTAAGAACCACCCCAATTCCAAAGGTTCCAACGATAGCCGCTGATTTTAACTTTTTATATTCGATCCTTCTTGAGGGTTAATGGGGTATAACATTTAGTATAAGGCACTTTTGCCTTGTTATTTTATATTGGTGTGCTTTTCAGGTGTTTATGCTCTTATATTGAGTTAAACCTGTTATTGTGACAGGTTATGCGATATTGTATTGATATTCCTGTCATAGTGAAAAAGCACTTTTATGAATAATACACCAAAGAAAACATTGTTGCTAGATGAAATGCGGGCAAAATTACGCAGAGAGGGGTATGCGTATTCGACTGAAAACAGTTATTGCGATTGGGTGCGGCGGTTTGTGAAATTTCATGCATTTGAGAGTCGTGAGGCGATGTTGGTTGATTCGTCTCAGAAGGTGGAGTCGTTTTTGACGGACTTGGCAGTGGTACAAAACGTAGCGCCTTCAACGCAGAATCAGGCGTTAAATGCGTTGGTTTATTGTTATAACCGAGTTTTAAATGCGCCGTTTTCAGATGTTAAGGCGAGCCGTTCGCGTAAGGAGCCGCGCATTCCTGTGGTGTTGACTAAAGAGGAGGTTGGTCAAGTTTTATCCTTGATGGATGGCGCACCAGGCTTGATTGTGAAATTATTGTATGCAAGCGGTTTGCGGATTACCGAGGCGGTGCGTTTGCGGGTGCAGGATATTGATTTTGGTTTTAAGCAAATTACGGTGCGAGATGGCAAGGGCAAAAAAGACCGGGTGACGCCTTTGGCTAATAATTTAATGCCGTTGTTGGAAGCGCAATTGCAAAAGGTGCAAACGCTGCATCAGCAGGATTTGGAACAGGGGTTTGGCTCCGTTTATTTACCCTATGCGCTGGCGAAGAAGTATCCAAATGCGGAATTTGAGCTGGCTTGGCAATATGTTTTTCCCAGCAGCAATTTGGCGGAAGACCCGCGTTCTGGCATTACTCGCCGTCACCATGTAGATCAGTCGTTGGTGAACAAGGCGATAAAGCGTTCGGTCAAGCAGTGTGGCATTTTAAAGAAGGTGAGTGCGCATACGTTTCGGCATTCCTTTGCAACGCACTTGTTGCAGACGGGGACGGATATTCGCACCATTCAATCTTTACTTGGCCATGCTAATTTACAAACCACGATGATTTACACGCATGTGTTGAAACAGGGCGGACAAGGGGTTGCGAGTCCGTTTGATGCGTTGTGACTGAAACCGCCAGGCCTGGTGGTTTTGTCGGTATTCAATTGGTATTTCAGGCATGAACCTGTTTAAATGAGCTCACTTGATTCAATGCAGGATTAAACGATATGGCGGTGTTTTCGATTCATCTTTTCCCGGTCTGGGTGCTGATTTTTTCGGTGTATGCGTTTTTTTCGCCGACGTTTTTCGTGGAGTTGAAAAACGCGATTGTGCCGTTGTTGATGCTGGTGATGTTCGGCATGGGGATGACGTTACGTTGGCAGGATTTCCGCCAGGTGATGCAGAATAAAGCGGCGGTATTATTGGGCGTGAGCGTGCAGTTTATTGTGATGCCGCTGGCGGCCTTGGGCTTGGCCAAGCTGTTTCATTTGTCGCCGGAGCTGACGGTCGGCTTGATGCTGGTCGGTGCGACGGCGGGCGGCACGGCGTCGAATGTAATGGCGTATTTGGCGAAAGGGGATGTGGCCTTGTCGGTGAGCATGACATTGGTTTCGACACTGTGCGCCATTGTCTTGTTGCCGTTGTTGACGTGGTTTTATCTGAATGAAACCGTTTCCGTGCCGGTGTGGGGCATGCTGGTAAGTTTGTTGCAGTTGATTTTGTTGCCGGTGCTGTTGGGCGTGGTGTTGAACCAGTTCTTTCCGAAGCCGCTGGAATTGATTCAACCGGTGTTGCCGGTTTTTTCGATGTTTGCGATTGTGATTATTGTCGCGATTGTGGTGGCGTTGAATACCACGCAACTACATTCCTTGGCGTGGAGTTTGGCTTTGGTGATTGTATTGCATAATGCGATTGGGCTGGTGTCGGGCTATGGTTTGTCGCGTTTATTCGGATTCGATAAGCGGGTGGCGAAAACGGTGGCGATTGAAGTGGGGATGCAGAATTCGGGCTTGAGTGTGGCGCTGGCGTTGAAGTATTTCGGCGCGGTGAGTGCGTTGCCGGGTGCGTTGTTCAGTGTGTGGCACAATATTTCCGGGTCGATGCTGGCGGCCTATTGGCAGAAAAAAGACGAGGCTTCAAAGTCGTCCTAACACTGCAACTGACTTAGAGGAAAACTAGGGAAATACCCAGGCCTGGCCATATTCCGAAATTCACCAGGCCTGGTGGTTTTTATGATTTGAGTGGGGGCTGGGATTAAAACCCGAAAGCGGATTTGGCTTTTTCCATGTCCACGGAATCTTTGGCTTTGCCTTTATCGACGGATTCGTAGGCTTTTTGATAATCCACGCCGTCTTTGGCCGACAGGGCTTCCTTGGCCTTTTCCTGATCCACCGATTCCACGGCTTTTTGTTTATCGACCGACTCGGCCAGTTTGCCGTAATCGACGGCGTAAACTTGAGCACTGGCGGTTAAGGTCAGTAGGGCGCTGAAGAGTAGGGATTTTGTTTTCATCTTGTTTTTTCCTGTTTCAGTAGTGCGGTGGCGGGACTTCTTCGCTGGGTAATTTGATGTCGCTGCCGATTTCGTATTTGAGTTGCTTGATATAGTCGGACAATACTTTTACCTGCGTTTGCAGAAGCTGTATTTCCTGATGTTGTTTCCCCAGTGTTTTATTGAGATGCTCGATGACATCTTCCTGGTAAGCCGAGCTGACTTCCAGGTGATGTATTTTATCGGTTAAATCAATCAGTTGTTGATTTATTTGCTCATCCATTCTAAGGCCTCATCCGGTTTTTTCAACGCCGGTTCCAATAATACCCTGTCGCAGGGTGGTTCGTACAGATGTATGACGGTTTCATGCAGTTCGTCGCGGCGGAAATAGTGGCAGGGGATGTCGTCTCCGATGTCCTGACGTGCCAGATAACTTTCCAGTGCTTGAACGGAGGCCATTTTGAAACCGCTCAGGGCGATGATTTCATCACCTGCGGCCAAACCGGCTTGCCCGGCGGACTGTTCGTTCCAGACATGGGTGAGTTTGACGGTTTGATGTTCGGTATTAACTAGGTTCGCGCCCAACTGCGGCGGGAAGCTTTTTTGCTCGGTTTTGCCGCCGGTGTCTTTGGCATTGGTGGCCGGGCGCAAGGTGAAGTCGATGCCGAATTTGGCGAACAGGCTTTCAAACGCTAGGTCTTCGGTGCCGAACAGATACCGTTGGAAAAAGTCTTTTAAATCCAAACCGGAAGCACGCTCACAAATGGATTCGATTTCGCCTTCCTGTAAGCCTTTTCCGGTGGCGCCGTATTCTCGCCACAAGGTCAGTAACACGTCGTCCAGCGATTTGGCGTTTTGGGTTTCGGCGCGGATGGTCAAATCCAGCCCGAGCGCAATCAAACTGCCTTTGGTGTAATAACTGACAATCGCATTGGGGGCGTTTTCGTCCTGCTGGTAGAACTTGGTCCAGGTCAAAAAGCTGGACTCGGCCACAGATTGTTTGAAACGGCCCGGCATGCGATACACGCGGGTCATCTCTTTGGCGAGTTGGTTCAAGTAATTGTCGCGTTCGAGAATGCCCGCGCGGTGCAGAATCTGGGCGTCGTAGAAAGAGGTGATGCCTTCAAACCACCAGAGCTGGTTGGTGTAAACCGGTTCGTTCAATGACGCGGTTTGATAGATTTCCGGCTGGATGCGTTTGACATTCCAGGTGTGGAAATATTCGTGCGAGCAGAGTTCCAGAAACTGAATGTAACCGTCGCTGCGTTTTTCGTCGTTCAAGTACGGCAGGTCGCTGCGCGCACAGATGAGTGCGGTGGAATCACGGTGTTCCAAGCCGCCGTAGTCTTTTTCGGTGACGGTGACCAGGAAAAGGTAGCGTTCAATCGGGTAGGGTTGGCCGAAGAGTTCCAGCTCGGTTTCGCAAATGCGGGTTAAATCGTCCAGCAGTTGTTTTTTGTCGATGCAATGGAATTCGATTTTGCCGGTGAAGGCGATTTGGTGCGGAATGCCGCAGGCTTCAAATTCCAGCAAATGGAAACACCCCATTTCCACCGGATAATCGATCAGTGTTAAATAATCGTCGGCGTGGTACAAACCGAAACCATGTTCGTTGACGTTTTCCGGTGGCAAGGTGGTGGCGACACGCCAGTTTTCGGCTTCCGAATAAGGCGACGGAACGATTTCCACCGAGCAGGCCTGGTCACGTTGGCCATCCACCGCCAAAAACACCGAAGTGCCGTTGAAAAAAGCGTGGGTTTGGTCGAAATGCGCGCCACGAACGGATAAATCCCAGGCGTACACATCGTATTGCACTTTGATTGGCCCGTTATGTGGCGCGACTTGCCAGTGGGATTTCTCCACCGGCGTGATGGGCAAAGGTTCGCCGCTTGCCGTTTCAGCTTGCAGGTCGATCAGGTGTTTGGAAAAGTCTCGAATCAAATAACTGCCGGGAATCCAGTTCGGCAAGCTGAGAGATTGCCCGCTGGCATCCGGTTGCTCGATTTCCAGTTCGACGTGGAATAAATGGGCATTGGGGTTGGCGGGAGCGATTCGATAACGTATGTCCGGCATAGAGACGATTTTCCTTGGTTTGTTTTTAATGAGAGCTTTGCAGGAGATGGATGCACGGATAAAAATGGCTAAAATTTCCCTGAATGTCGTTGAAAAACTGGCGAATAGCCAGCTATTCGCTGCGTTTTCCGCCTAATTCAGAAAAATTTTATCTCATTTTTCTATCGCGCCCCACTCATGCAAAGCTCTCTAAACGGTGTTTTTAGATGACACCATTGTATTACAAAAACCATAAAGAAAAAGGGCTTGGGCCGAGTCTTGGCCGCTGAGCGGGGGTGTTAAAAGTAAAAAAGGGCTTTTAAGGCCCTTTTAAAACACTTTGTGTTGGATTGATATACTGCGTTATGGAGAAGGCTTTACCACTGATGTGGGTTCGCCGCTTGCCATTCCGGCAAAAGATTGGCGGGCACCGTGTCTTCGCTCAACAAACAGCCTTTTTCCAAAGGCGGGAAAATCTCCTGATAGCTTTTGACCTGTGTTTCACTCACGCGGCGCATGATTTGGCTGGGCGAAATGTCATTGGGACGTTTCAGGCCCGCCGCCGCGGACAAGTGCATCAGGTTGTGAATCACCGATTCATGATAACGCGCCGCACGCTGGCTTTTATCGTCGATGTCCAAATGCTTGTAGCGCGTAGGGTCTTGGGTCGCAACACCGGTCGGGCAGGTATTGTTGTGACAGCTTCTCGACTGCACGCAACCGATCGAGAACATCATGCCGCGTGCCGAATTGACCATATCGGCGCCCAAGGCTAACAAGCCTAACAAATGCGCGGCGGAAAAGGACTTGCCCGAAGCGATGATTTTGATGTCGTCGCGCAAACCGAAACCGACCAGCGTGGTGTTTACGAAATGCAGGGCTTCGCGCAGCGGCGTGCCCACCGAGTTGGTGAATTCGATAGGCGCCGCACCGGTGCCGCCTTCGGCGCCGTCCACGGTAATAAAATCCGGTGTCAGGCCGGTTTCAATCATGGCCTTGCAGATGGCGATGAACTCGCAAGGTTCCCCGATACACAGCTTGAAGCCCACCGGCTTGCCGCCGGACAGTTGACGCAGCTCCGTGACGAACTGCAATAACCCGACCGGCGTGGTGAATGCGCTATGTGTCGGTGGTGAAATCACGTCTTTTCCGGGTTCGACGATTCGGATTTTGGCAATCTCCGCCGTGACTTTATCGGCGGGAAGCACGCCGCCGTGCGCAGGCTTAGCCCCTTGCGACAGTTTGATTTCAATCATTTTGACTTGGTCGATTTTGGATTTTTCGGCGAAGATGTCGCGATCAAACTGTCCATCAGGCGTTCGGCAGGAAAAATAACCGGTGCCGATCTGCCAGACCAAATCACCGCCTTCCTGCTGGTGGTATTCGGTCAAGCCGCCTTCACCGGTGTTGTGGTAGAAGTTGCCCATTTTAGCGGCTCGGTTCAGTGCGATAATGGCGTGTTTGCTCAAGGCACCAAAACTCATGGCGGAAATATTGAGGTGCGAAGCGGCGTAGGGTTTGGCGCAGTTCTTTTCGCCGACCAGCTCGCGTTTTTGCTCTTCCGGAACGCTTTGCGGTTTGAGGGAGTGTTTAATCCATTCATAGCCGACACGATAGGTGTCGAAAATGGTGCCGAAGGGGCGGGTGTCGATCACGCCTTTGGCGCGTTGGTAAATCAGTGAACGGAACTCTCGCGGCACCGGTTTGCCGTTGGTGTCGCTTTCAACGAAGTATTGCTGGATTTCCGGGCGAATCGATTCAAATATATAACGTATGTGGCCGAGAATGGGGTAGAGCCTGAGCAGAGTGTGCTTTTTCTGGCTCATATCGTAAACGCCGAGCAGAATGAACGGGCCGACCAGCAGCCATAAATACGCGGCGCTCGGCCAAACGGTTGTGGCGGCAATGACGCCCGCCGCCAGCACGGCAGATGTTCCCATAAACAGGTTTCGTGTTGTTCTCATGTATCCTCCAGGCCTGGTCGAAATCGACGTTGATGTTCTCGTTATATGAGTGTTGGCTGGCGTTAGTATAATGTCTTAGTCTATTCATTGAAACAACCGACTTGGATTTTCGGAAAGCGGTTATCGCATGATTAAAGGTGTGCCTTTTGGTGGGTTCACTGAAATTCGTTCTCCAATCGCATCGGCATTCCCTTTATAATAAGCCTACATTTTTGAACCGCTGTCTTTACCGACGAAGTTAACTTAAAAAATACCCGTCAAAGACGATCGAATGACTTTAGGAGATTTTCGTGATCAAAACTCGTTTTGCCCCCAGCCCGACCGGTTATCTACACATTGGCGGCGTTCGCACGGCCTTGTTTTCCTGGTTGTATGCCAGACAGAATAACGGTCAGTTCATTCTGCGCATCGAAGATACCGACTTGGAACGCTCCACGCAGGAATCCGTTCAAGCGATTTTAGACGGCATGGAATGGCTGGGGCTGGATTACGACGAAGGGCCGATTTACCAAACCCAACGTTTCGATCGTTATAAAGAGGTCATCCAGGATTTGCTGGATCGTGACCTGGCGTATTATTGCTACGCGTCACCGGAAGAACTGGATGAAATGCGTGAGCAACAAAAAGCCCGAGGTGAAAAGCCACGTTACGATGGCCGTTATCGTTGTTTCACCGGCACACCACCGGAAGGCGTTAAGCCGGTGGTCCGGTTCAAGAACCCAACCGACGGGGAAGTGGTCATTGACGATTTGGTCAAAGGCAAAATTGTCGTGTCCAATAAAGAGCTGGACGATTTGATTATCGCTCGTTCCGATGGCACACCGACTTATAACCTGACCGTCGTAGTGGATGATTGGGATATGGGCATGACGCACGTGATTCGCGGTGACGACCACGTTAACAATACCCCCAGACAAATCAACCTTTATAAAGCCTTGGGTGCGGAAGTGCCGAAGTTCGCGCATATTCCGATGGTATTGGGTGAAGACGGCAGTCGCTTGTCTAAACGTCACGGTGCGGTGTCGGTTTTGCAATATAAGGAAGAAGGCTTTTTGCCGGAAGCCTTGTTGAACTATCTGGTGCGTCTGGGTTGGTCTTATAAAGATCAGGAAATCTTCACCGTTCCGCAGATGGTGGAATTGTTTGATCTGGAAAGCGTGAACTCTTCGCCGTCGACTTTCAACACCGAAAAACTGCTTTGGATTAACCAACAGCACATCCAAACCACCGACATCGACCATTTGGTGACGCATTTGACGCCGTTTATGGAAGCCAAAGGCTTGGACGTATCGCAAGGCCCGGTGCTGTCGAAAGTGGCTGACTTGTTGCGTGAGCGTGCCCGTACCTTAATTGAGATGGCGGATGGCGCGACCTATTTCTATCAGGACTTCACTGAATTCGATGCAGACGCCGCCAAAAAACATCTTCGCCCGGTGGCGGAAGAACCGTTGCGTTTGGTACAACAGAAGTTTGCGGCACTGTCCGAATGGAAAGCGGAAGCGATTCACGCCGCCATTCAGGAAGCCGCTTCCGACTTGGATGTGGGCATGGGCAAAGTGGGGATGCCATTGCGTGTCGCCATTACCGGCGGCGGCCAATCGCCGTCGATTGATGCCACGGCGGAGTTGATCGGACAGGAAAAATGTATTGCCCGTATAGACTTAGCGTTACAGGCCATTGAAATCCGGAAGCAGAACGCTTAAACAGCGGGGTGGGCGCGGTACTTACGGGCGAAATTAATATGGCATTTTTGTTAAAAAAGTCTTGACCGTCCCGATAAGTTCTATATAATACGCGCTCATCAGCTTGAGGGGCTATAGCTCAGCTGGGAGAGCGCAACACTGGCAGTGTTGAGGTCAGCGGTTCGATCCCGCTTAGCTCCACCAATTCTGATACTTTTCTGGAATCTTTTAAGACCACTAGGCCGGACTTAAACGATGGGATTTTGGAAGAGATAACTGGAGAAATCCAGGCACAGATTAACCTGGTTAATCACATTGTGTCCCGTTCGTCTAGAGGCCTAGGACACGGCCCTTTCACGGCTGTAACAGGGGTTCGACTCCCCTACGGGACGCCACTATGCGGGAATAGCTCAGCGGTAGAGCACAACCTTGCCAAGGTTGGGGTCGCGAGTTCGATCCTCGTTTCCCGCTCCAAATTTAAATTGATTGAAAAGGTCTGCCTCTAGGTCGGTAGAATTGAAACCGGTTCAATTGATTGCTTGTTGAAATACAAGCCGGATGACAATCCACATTGTCCCGTTCGTCTAGAGGCCTAGGACACGGCCCTTTCACGGCTGTAACAGGGGTTCGACTCCCCTACGGGACGCCACTTTCAAAAGCCCGCTTGAGTTTTCAGGCGGGCTTTTTCATTTCCGGACATCTGTCTCACTTTATACTTCCTTTTACTCGTTTTAACCAGGCCTGGTTTCGTGGTTCGTTTTTTGCTTGTTTTGACGTTGAACGTTTAAAATTTTTATAAATTCTTCTTAAAACTATCTTTTTAAGACGCCGGTTATTGATTAACATGGAGTCGTCTTGTTCAGCGTACATTTTGGAGTGATTATGTCTCAAGCGGATATCGGTTTAGTTGGTTTAGCGGTCATGGGTCAGAACCTGGTTTTGAACATGGCCGATCATGGGTTTCACGTCAGTGTTTACAATCGTTCGAAGCAGAAAACGGACGACTTTATTCAAAACCGTGTCGAAGACAAACCCATTACCGGCTACGATTCGCTTGAAGGACTGGTCAACAGCTTGAAAGCGCCCCGCAAGGTGATGTTGATGGTCAAGGCAGGTGAAGTCGTGGACCACTTTATCGACCAATTGTTACCGCTGCTGGACAAGGGCGACATGATCATCGACGGCGGGAATTCCTTATACACCGATTCCACTCGACGCACGCAGAGTTTGAAAGAAAAAGGCATCCTGTTTGTCGGTACCGGCGTGTCCGGCGGGGAAGAGGGTGCGCGTCACGGGCCATCCATTATGCCGGGTGGCGACCCGGCGGCCTGGCCGTCGGTGAAACCGATTTTTCAGGCCATCGCCGCACAATCGGATGGCGAACCTTGTTGTGACTGGGTTGGTCCAGAAGGGGCCGGACATTATGTCAAAATGGTGCATAACGGGATCGAATATGGTGATATGCAGCTCATTACCGAAGCCTATCAATTGATGCGGGAAGGCTTGGGCATGTCCGCCGACGAATGCCAAGCCGTGTTTGCGGAATGGAATAAAGGTGTTTTGGATTCTTATTTGATTGAAATCACCGCTGACATTCTCAGCTTTAAAGACAAAGACGGCGAACCATTGGTCGATAAGATTCTGGATGCGGCCGGTCAGAAGGGCACCGGAAAATGGACTGGCATCAGCTCGTTGGAGCTGGGCATGCCATTGACGCTGATTACCGAATCGGTTTACGCCCGCTGCTTATCCGCCCTGAAAAGCGAGCGGGTGGAAGCGGCTAAATTGTATCCGCGTAGCGACAAGACGCTGGATGTCGATAAAGACGCGATGTTGACCGCGATTCACGATGCGCTCTATGCGTCGAAAATCATTTCCTATGCACAAGGCTATATGCTGATGTCCGAAGCGGCGAAAGAGTTCGACTGGGATTTGAATTACGGCGGCATCGCCCTGATGTGGCGTGGCGGCTGTATTATCCGCAGTACCTTCCTGGGCGAAATCAAAAAGGCCTACGATGCGTCACCGAACCTGTCCAATCTGCTGAAAGCGCCGTTCTTTGAAGACGCGATTAAATCGGCGGAAGCCAATTGGCGTCAAGCGGTGATTTTCGGCATTCAAAGTCAAATTCCAACCCCGGCGCTGAGTTCGGCCCTGGCGTTCTTCGACGGCTATCGTAGCGAACGGGTGCCGGCCAACTTACTGCAGGCGCAGCGCGATTATTTCGGCGCACACACCTATGAACGTGTCGACGCCCCACGTGGTGAATATTTCCATACCGATTGGATTCATTCCGGCGGTAATGTCAGCTCCACAACGTACGAGGTGTAAGTCTTATGTCGGAAGCCTGTACTTATGTGGTGTTCGGGGCCACCGGAAACCTGTCGTTATCGAAACTCATGCCCAGCTTTTATCATTTGGAACAAGTCGGCCGCCTGGACGATGACATGCGCATTCTCGCCATCGGGCGACGCGAATGGAGCCGAGACGACTGGATAAAAATCGTGAAAAAAGCGGTGGAACCCAAAGCGCGGGGCGGTTTGAATAAAAATCTGTTCAAACGTTTTTGCGAACGTTTGGATTATTTCCAAATGGATATTAATAAAGCCGAGTCGTATCAGGCGCTGGCGCGTTTAATCGCCACCGACGCCTGGCCGAACAATGCCGTCTATTATTTATCGTTGGGGCCGGATCACTTCGCCAGCACGGTGCGTCATTTGGGTGAAAGCGGTATGTTGGCCGAAACCGACGGCTGGAAACGCGTGGTGCTGGAAAAACCTTTCGGTTACGATTCCGATAGCGCCAAACAACTGCAAGCGCAACTCAATAAATATCTGGATGAAGACCAGACTTACCGAATCGACCATTATCTCGGCAAAGGCATGGTGCAGAATATTATGGTGTTCCGCTTCGCCAACCTGTTGATGGAGCCGCTTTGGAATCGCAATTACATCGACCATATTCAGATTACCCATGCCGAAGACCGACCCATCGGAACACGCGCGGGGTATTACGACACCAGTGGTGCGATGCGCGATATGATTCAAAGCCATTTGTTACAACTGTTGGCACTGGTCACCATGGAGCCGCCGGCCTCGATGGATGCGGAAGACCTACGCGATGAAAAAGTGAAATTGTTAAAGTCGATTCGAAGCATTTCCAAGAAAAACGTCTCGGCCCAAGCCTATCGGGCGCAGTATGCGGCCGGTGAAATTCACGGCAAGCAAGTGCCGGCTTATCTGGACGAGCCCGGCATGTCGCAAGACAGTGTCACCGAAACCTATGCAGCCTTGAAACTCTACATCGACAACTGGCGCTGGGCCGGTGTGCCGTTCTACATTCAAACCGGCAAGAACATGGCGAAAAACAAAATGCTGGTGTCGATTTGCTTCAAGCATTCACCAAAGCAGTTTTTCCGCGATTCGCACGTTCAGAAAATGAAACCCAACTGGATTATTTTCGGCATTCAGCCGGACGAATCCATTAAGATCGAAATGATGGCGAAACAGCCAGGCCTGGAAATTAATACCGAACAAATCAGTCTGGATGCCTCCATGGGACGGGAAGGCGAAGAACCGAACGATGCCTATGAAGAATTGCTGCTGGATGTCATTAAAGGCGACCGCTCCCTGTTCCTGCGCTATGACGAAGTCAAAGCCGCTTGGAAAGTGGTGGACCCGGTCATTCAGGTTTGGGGCACGGAAACCGGTTACATCGATACCTACAAGTCGGGAAGCTGGGGGCCGGAAGGCGCCAATAAGCTGTTTGATTCGCCGGAACAAAACTGGCGTTACCATATTCACCCGGAGTCTGAAAGATGACCGAAGTGAATGGCCTGCCGACGAATTGGCGTGTGTTCGACACGCCGGCAGACGTCGCCACCCATACGGTGGAACAGCTACGGGTTCTGGCGGATCAAGCCATTCGTGCCCGCGGGCGTTTTACACTGGTGACGGCGGGTGGCACCACGCCACAGAAATGTTATGAGTTGCTGGCGGAACAACAAGCCGATTGGGCCAACTGGCATATTTACATGGGCGACGAGCGCTGTTTACCGAAGGAAGACAGCGAGCGGAACAGTGTGAGTTTGCACCAGGCCTGGTTGTTTTTCGGTCATATTCCGGACAAGAATATCCATGTCATGCCCGCTGAACTGGGCCCTGAATTGGCAGCCAAATCCTACCAAGCTACCGTCGACGTGATTGATCGCTTTGATGTGGTTTTGCTTGGTATGGGGGAAGACGGCCACACCGCCAGTTTGTTTCCGGGGCATGTGTATCCGGAGGATATTTCCGTGGTGACGGAATACCATTCCCCAAAACCGCCGCCGGAACGCATCAGTCTGTCGTACGAACGTTTGGGCCGCAGCCGCCATGTATTCAAATTGATTACCGGTGCGGGAAAACGTGAGGCGGTTAAGCAGTTATTGGACGGCGACGATTTACCGATTCAGCGTGTGCAGGGCGATGAGACGTTGGTGTTTATCGATTCCAGCGCGCTGTAATCTAAAGAAATTCATGTATCCAAAATAAAAAACCGCCAATTTTGGCGGTTTTGTTTATTTTCTTTTTATATTTATTTTCAAATACTTAGTGCAGTGTTTGCGAAACCGACGAATGCTTTTCTTTGTTCAAGTTAATGGACGTCGACACCACGTTTTGAATCTGTTCGATCTGATCCAGCAACTCCCCGACATTGGTTTGGGGTTCCACTTCGATTTGCAATGTCATGGACACGCTGCCGTCGGCTTTGTCGGTGCGCGTGTCGGAATTGATGAGGTTGATATCCCAATGGGTCAACATCGCCATGATGTCTCGTAACAAGCCTTTTCGGTCGAACGCCAAGATTTGCAATACCGCATCGTAAGCTTCCGGCTCCGGTTTGGCGCCGTGCCAGGCCACTTCGATCAGGCGTTTTTGTTCGTCGTAAGTCAGGTTGAGAATGTTCGGGCAATCTTTTTTGTGCACCGTGACGCCGCGGCCACGGGTGACGTAACCGATAATCTGGTCGGATTCGTCCGGGTGGCAGCAGGGCGCCAAAGAGGTTTTCAGTTGCGGCACACCGACCACATACGCTTTGCCCGGTTCCAACGGCACATCGTGTTCCAACAAGTCACGGGAGCGCGGGCGCATGTGTTCTTCTTCCGGTTTGATGAGTTTCTGGATGGCGTTGGTCAACTGGCGTTCATTGATTTGGCCCTTACCGATGCCTTCGTACAATTCATCGACGGTTTCCAGCTTGAAACGCTCCAAAAGCATCTCGGCACTGATGTCGTCGGCTTGCAGGCGACGGACTTCTTTATGGAACAAGCCTTCACCGGCTTCGATATTCGCGTCTTTATTCTGTTGGTTAAACCAGTGGCGCACCTTGGTACGCGAGCGGCTGCTGCCCAAGTAGTTCAAGTTCGGGTTTAGCCAGTTACGGTTCGGCGTGCCTTCTTTGACCGTCAGAATTTCCACCGAATCACCGGTTTTCAACTGATAGGTCAATGGCATGATTTTGCCGTTGATTTTGGCGCCACGACAACGGTGGCCCAGCTCGGTGTGAATCTGGTAAGCGAAATCCAGCGGCGTGCAGCCTTTGTTCATGGTGATGATTTCATTGGCGGGCGTCATCACGTAAATGTGTTCGCTCAACAGTTCGGTGCTGATTTCATTCAGTAAATCCGGATTGTCATTGTATTCAAGCATTTGGCGCACAAGGTTAATGCTTTGCTCCAGGCTTGGATCAATCGGTTTGCCGCCTTCTTTATAACGCCAGTGGGCGGCAATCCCGAATTCGGCATGACGGTGCATTTCGTGGGTACGAATCTGGATTTCGACGGTTTTGTTTTCCGCGCCGATGATAACGGTGTGAATCGATTGATAACCGTTTTCCTTGGGGCTGGCGATGTAATCGTCGAACTCGTCTTTGATGTAAGCCCAGCGGCTGTGAATCATCCCCAGCACTTCGTAACATTCCCGCACGGAATCCACGTAGATGCGCACCGCGCGCAGGTCATACAGCGCGTCAATCGGCAGGTTTTTGCGGGTCATTTTGCGCCAGATACTGTAGATGTGCTTCGGGCGACCGGAAATGTGGTATTCGATGCCCGAGTTTTTGAGCATCTCTTGCAGCTCTTGAATGATGCTGTTGATATAGGCTTCGCGGCCTAAGCGCTTGGCGTCCAATTGACGGGCGACTTCCTTGTAGATTCCCGGTTCCAGAAAACGGAAGGACAGATCTTCCAGTTCCCATTTCAATTGGGCAATCCCCAAACGGTTTGCCAGCGGGGCGAAAATTAGCTGGGTTTCCGAAGCGATTTGGCGGCGAACATCTTCATCTTCGTTTTTAAGGTTACGCAGGCGCACCACGCGATATGCGAGCTTGACGATCATGGTGCGGATGTCGGAAGTCATCGCCAACAGCATCTGCCGCAAGCGCTCGTTTTGAACCTCGTTGGAGGTATTGGCCGGCATGAAATCGCGAAATTGGTTTAGGCGACGAATGCCGTCCACCATTTTGGCAATGGATTGCCCGAAAACGTCGGTGATTTGCGCAATGGAATAGTGCGGTTCCAGGGTCATATCGCTGACCAGCGTGGCAATCAAGGTGTCGCGATCCAGTTTCAGGTTTGCCAGGACGGCAGCGACTTCGGCGCTGCGCACAATGCTTTGTTCCGGTAGGTCGTAAGCTTCCAGCGCCATTTCACAGGCCTTTATCCCCAGCGCATCATATTCTTCCGATTTGAAAACTTTTTGATAGAGAGTTTGAACCGAATCCATAACGCCTTTACACACTTGAGCTTAACTTAAAAACACATTCACTAAAGCAGAACCAAGCATCATTTTAAGCGAAAACTACCGATAATTCTGTACTTATGAAGGAGTAATTCCGGCTTTATCTCTCTTGATGGGGTTGAAAAACCAAATTTCATAAAATTTTTATTTATTTTCGGGTTCAAATCACTATAGTTACCCCGCTGTAACCAACGGAGGTAATTTATTCAATGACAATCAAGCAACGCATTATTTTCATTATTTCACTGCTCATCGGTTTTCTGATGGCGGCCATTGTCGCAGGCCTGGTGATTATGAAACAAAACAACCAATCCTTTCATCAAATCTATCTGGATCGCATTATTCCGCTGAAAGATTTGAAAATCATCGCCGATGAATACGCGGTCAATATCGTGGATACCAATCATAAGCTGCGTAATGAAAACCTGACGTTTGAACAAGCCAGCGGGAATATTCAGCAGGCGCAACAAGTCATTGAAGAAACCTGGAACAAATACATGGCCACCACCTTGACCGAGCGGTAATCGGCCTTGGCGCAGAATGCTCAAACGCTGATGGAAAAAGCCGATGAATCCATCGAAGGCTTGAAATCGGCGATTGCATCGCGCGATATGGCAGCGGTGGAAGGTTTCAGCATCGAACAGCTGTATCCGGCAATCGACCCGATTTCGGATGCCATCACCCAGCTCATCGATTTGCAGTTGGAAATTGCCGGGCAACTCAATGACGCCAATGAAGAAGCCTATCAAACGACCTTCACCTGGGCCATCATCGTGGCGCTGTTAATGTTCGTGATTGCGGCGCTCTTGTCGTATCGAACCCTGAGAGCCATTTTGCGACCGATGAATGAGCTGATGGACGTTTCCCAGAATGTGGTCAAGAATGGCGATTTTTCCAAGCGGATTCACGTGTATCATCAAGATGAAATCGGCCGTGCGTCAATGGCCTTTAACCAATTACTGGACCAAACCAAAGCGACCTTTGATGGCGCCAATGCAACGGTCGCGGCGATTGCCGACGGGGATTTCAGTAAACGCATGGACGGCGATTTTGTCGGCGAAATGCTGGCGCTGAAAAACGGCATTAATGCCTCAGCGGAAAGCGTCGAATTCATGATGAACGAACTCGATAGCATTATGAATGCCCTGCAAAACGGCCATTTGGAAGCCAAAATGGACGAACGTGTTGCCGAAGCTTTCCGTAACAAGGTGGAAAGCGCTTTGTCCAACACCGCCAATATCATCAACCAAATCAATCGCGTGATGCACGCCGTCGCGTCCGGCGATTACTCGCACCGAGTGCAGGCATCCGCATCCGGCAGCTTTGACGAGCTGAAACAAAGCATCAACAGCAGCGTCGATTCGCTGGGCACAGTGATGCAGGAAATCAGCCGTATTTTGACATTGATTGCCAATGGCGATTTGACCGAGAACATGTCCGGCCATTATCCGGGGGAATTGGCGCACATCCAACAGAACCTGAACAATGCCATTAATAATCTGGACCGTATCGTAAACCAGGTCAATGGCGCGACGCACATTGTCTTGTCGGCGTCGGAAGAGGTCTCCAAAGGTGCTTTGGACTTAAGCCAACGCGTGCAACAACAGGCGGCGGCCGTCGAGCAAACCTCTGCGACCATGGAAGAGATGAATTCCACGGTTCAGAACAACACCAAAAACGCCATTGAGGCGTCGAACCTGTCGGAAAACGTGCAACAGAAAACGGAGCGTGGTGCCGAGGTGATGAAACAAACCATCGATGCGATGAACTCCATTGAAAACTCCAGTCAACGCATTAACGACATCGTGACGCTGATTGACAGCATTGCCTTCCAAACCAATCTCTTGGCGCTGAATGCGGCCGTGGAAGCGGCGCGTGCCGGCGATCACGGACGTGGTTTTGCGGTGGTCGCCGGTGAAGTCCGCGGCCTGGCGCAAAAATCCGCCGATGCGGCGCGCGACATCAAAAACCTGATCAACGAGAGTAATGAACTGGTTCAACAAGGTTCTCAATTGACGGGCGAGTCCGGTGATATGCTGGCGGAAATCCGCGAATCGATCACTCATGTACATGAAATGATTGAGATGATTGCCCGTTCGTCGGAAGAGCAGGCCAAAGGTATTGAGCAGGTGCACACAGCGATCAGTGACATCGATGCCGCCACCCAGCAAAATGCCGCTTTGGTGGAAGAAACCTCCGCCGCCACGGAGAGTATGTCGGATCAAGCGCAAACGCTGTCAAGCGAAATGGCGTTCTTTAAAACCGATTCAGCGATGTTGACCAAACCCGCTCAAAAAGCTGCGCAACCCAAAGCTTTGGCCGCGCCAAGTGCAGCCAAAGATGCATCCGATCATGATTGGAGCGATTTCTAAACCGCACGTTGGCCAATAATTGACCAAGCCTGGCCGAATCTACGGAAAGGCCGGCCCATCTGTAAAAAACACCATGCCGCTGATATTCACGCGGCTTTCACTTATAATACGCTTCTTTGTTGATTCGCAATAAGGAAGCGTTTTGCTCAACCACTCCCTTCAAAAAACCACCGGTCAACCGACCTGCAGTGCCCAACACTTCTCTGTGGCGCCGATGTTGGACTGGACCGACCGTCATTGTCGTGTTTTTCATCGTCAGCTAACCCGCCAGGCCTGGCTGTATTCGGAAATGGTCACCACCGGCGCGATTATTTACGGCGATGACCTGGAGCGGTTTCTCGGGCATTCCGAGGACGATGTCCCAGTGGTCTTGCAACTAGGGGGTTCCGGGCCGGAGGATTTGGCCAAATGCGCCGCTTTGGGCGAGGAATGGGGCTATTCGGAAATCAATCTTAATGTCGGCTGCCCATCCGACCGGGTCCAAAACAATATGATTGGCGCGTGCTTGATGGGGCATCCCGGTTTGGTGGCAGAAGGGGTGGCGGCCATGAAAGCCGCCGTATCGAAAATTCCGGTGACGGTGAAATCTCGGATTGGTATCGACGACCAGGAAGATTTCGAAACGCTGGTGGACTTTGTCACTCAAGTGCACGACGCCGGTGCCGACGGCATGATTATCCATGCCCGTAAAGCCTGGTTGCAAGGTTTGTCGCCCAAGGAAAACCGCGAAGTGCCCCCATTGAAATACGACTGGGTTCGACGCATTAAACAATTATTCCCAGAGTTTCCGGTCGCCATCAATGGTGGAATCGCGTCGCCGCAAGACGGTTTGGCGTTTTTACAACCCGATGGAGATTTGCCAGCGGTGGACGGCCTCATGCTCGGGCGTGCGGTGTATGAAAAACCGTATTTATTGACGGAAGTCGATCGGCTTTATTATGATGATGTGTCTGAACCATTGAATCGGGAAGCCGTGTTGGAAGCCATGTACCCTTATATCGAACGTCATTTGTCGTCTGGCGGCAAGCTGAACCAGGTGAGCCGCCATATGCTTGGCCTGTTTGCCGGCTTGCCGGGCGGGCGTATGTGGCGCCGTTACATTTCCGAAAATGCGTTCCAACCGGGGGCCGGGATTGAAGTATTGCAGGAAGCCTACCGCCGTGTGGCCCAGGAAATCCAACGCATGGAAGAGCAAAACCGATGATTTTACTGGAAGTGCCCTTCGCCGAAAAAGACGCCGCCAAATCATTAGGGGCTCGTTGGAGCCCCATGGAGAAAAAATGGTATGTGCCCGACAACCTTTCGGAGGATTTAACCCCGTTCGAACGCTGGTTGCCCAATCAGCCAACCTTGTCGATTGTCGATTCACCCTTGTCGCCGGACGCCGTGCCGGCGAATGAAAAGGAAAAGGGCGTTACGCTGGGGCAGTTGATGTTCCAGGTTCAATCGGCTTTGCGTCAATCCTTTCCCGGTGCAGTATGGGTCAAAGCGGAAATCGCCAACCTGAATGAACGCCGAGGGCACGTTTATCTGGAACTGACAGAAACTGCTGAAACCGGCGGGGCGGTTGCCACCTGCCGCGCGATGATTTGGCAAAGCCAAGTCACTCGTATTTTAGAGACTTTTGCCAAAGAAACCGGTTCCGAATTAAAACCAGGCCAGAAAGTGTTGTTGCTGGCCGAAGTGAATTTTCACGAAAAATTCGGTTTCTCTTTGGTGGTTCAGGACATCGATCCGAGCTTTACACTGGGAGAGCTGGAAGCCAATTTAAATAAGATTCGTCAGCAATTGGTGGCCGAGCAGCTATACGAACGTAATAAACAATTTTCTTTACCGACGGATTTTTTCCGTGTCGCGGTCATTGCACCGCCAAATGCCGCGGGGCTCGGAGATTTCCGCGCCGACGCCGACTTGCTGCAACAAGCCGAACTCTGCGAATTCAAATATTTCTACTCCGCTTTTCAAGGTGAACAGGTCGAGTCGGAAATGCTCACCGCCTTTGAGGCCTTTGACGCACTGCATCAAGCCAACCCATTTGATGCCCTGATCATTATCCGCGGCGGTGGCGCCAAATTGGATTTAACGCCATTGAATGTCTATAGCCTCGCCAAAGCGATTGCGATGGCGCCGATTCCGGTTTTGACCGGCATTGGTCACGAGCGCGACAATACCTTGCTGGACGAAGTCGCGGCAGTGCGATTCGACACACCGAGTAAAGTCATTGCCGGTGTTCGCCAGGCGATTTTCGAAGGCGCGCAAAAAGCGCAACGACATTGGCTCACCATCGAACAATCCAGCCAGTTGTACGTGCAAAAACAAAAGCAAATTCTGGCCGACATGGAAAAAACCGTGCAACGGCAAAGCTTGAATATTACCGAGCGACTCAAGCGGTTATTGACGCCACTGCATTACCAAATTCAGCGACAGAGCCTGGGGCTGGTTCAAGCCCAAAAACACACTTTATTACAGTTAAATCAAGAGCTTAAATATCAGGTTTCGAGTCAATTAAAACTTCAGAAACATCAATTGGCTCAATACCAAACCACCGTCGCCAATGCGCCGTTCCAGCATTTGGAAAAAGCCCGCGTTCGTAATAAACAGTGGATTCGTTTCGTTTTGAGTTCCGGACCGAAGACCCAATTGAATCGTGGCTTTGCGATCGTTAAAGACAAAAAGGGCGGCACACCGATTAAGTCCGCCGATGTGGCGAAACGTCAGTCGCAAATTGAAATCACCTTTAAGGATGGCGCCATACAAGCCATTCCCGTAGAAGAATAACCATTGCTAAAGGAACCCGTTATGGCCGACAGCACCAACGAAAGTTATCAAAAAAACTACGCGAAACTGCAAGAAATCGCACAGAAACTATCAAATTCCGAAGAAATCGACATCGATGAACTGGTGCCGATGGTGGATGAAGCCACACGCGCTTATCAAGTGTGTCAGTCCCGCATTGAAGCTGTTGAAGCGGCTTTAAACAAGCGAATCGCCAGTGATAACGACTCGTCAGACAATGACGAATAACCGAAGTAAGTGAACGTCAGATGAAACACGCCATTATTTATCACAACCCACGTTGTTCGAAAAGTCGTCAAACACGTACATTATTAGAAGAAAACGGTTTTGAGATTGAGGAAGTACGGTATCTGGATACGCCGCCAACGGTAGAAATGATGGACACACTTTGTGATTTACTGGGTGTCGCGCCTACAGAGATCGTACGAACCGGCGAAGCGGAATTCAAAGCACTGGGATTATCCTTGAAAGACAATGCAACAAACCGCCAGGCCTGGCTGGAAATCCTACATCAACATCCTAAACTGATCCAACGACCGATTGTTCGCATCGGTGACAAAGCCGTTATCGGGCGTCCACCGGAAAACGTTCTCAGCTTGTTCTGAATTTAAAAACGCTCAAACGTGAACGGAAGAGGTGCGCCTGATCGGCGCACTTTTTTACGTTATATCTAATTTAACATAATATGCATTATGCGAACATACGATAACGACGAACACAAAGGCTGTTTCACTTGTTTTTATTTAAAATCAACTAAAATCAACCTGTTATCTTATTTTGGTTGCGAAACCTTTTAAAGGTTGTTTGCTAAAATTGCACTGATTTGTAAATAACAGATACAAAAAACGCCCAGGCCTGGGCGTTTCTTTGGTGAGATTATTTTGAACGTAAAACTATTTAAAGTAATCGACGTGTTCACTCAAAACCATAATCATTGGTGCCATGGACACAATGGCCATCAAAATCGGCACCCAAGCTCTTGGTTGATGATGTTTCACACCAATCGCACCGGCCACCACCGCAATCGGCGCGGCCAACCAGGTAATTGGCGGGAATACGAAGGCGAAGAAAATGGCGACAATCCCAGCCACCATGCCCAGTGTGGCGGCATTTCCCGGGTTGTAAGAGCGGGTGTCTCGCATGTCGTCCGGACGTGAGCTGGACGATTCCAGACGGCCCATAATGGTTGAAATTTCCGCTTCGGACAGGTCTTTTTGAGTCAACTCGAGATCAGTCATTCCCAAGGTGATTTTTTGATTGCGATACAGACTTTTGACCAGCTCGTTCCAATCTGCATCATCCGGCAGTGCATCAACGATTTCATGCGCTTGTTGTTTGATTGACACCTTGTCGCTCCTCTCGTCTTTTTTGTATTATTGAGTTAAAAATAAAAATTGGCATGTTTTTTAAATCTCTATGCCAAGATAATACCGTTTTGGCGAATTTTCGATTATTATATAACCATTACTGAGATACTCAACCATTAATCATTTCGGGCACCAAGGAGAGATTCTCTATGGCGTTAATGCCGGGCTTACAAATCAATATCGGTCAACAGCTCAAACTGACACCGCAGTTGCAACAATCCATCAAAATCCTGCAATACTCCGCGTTGGAAGTTCAGCAAACCATCTCCACCACGCTTGAAACCAACTTCATGCTGGAACTGGATGAAGACCGCCCGGAAGACGCCGAAGAGTTCGCTTCAGAAGAAGAAGCCGCCGAAGTCTCGGATGCCAGTGAGAATGAGATTGACATCGAAGCGTCCGACACGCTGTCCGACGATTTACAAATCGACTGTGAATGGGAAGAGGTGTATACCGACATCTCCCCTGTTTCCAGTTCAATCAAATCCGACAACGATGATTACACCTCTCCGGAAAACTATACTTCGTCCGAAGTGACTTTGAGTGAAAAGCTGTATTGGCAATCCGACATTTATTCTTGGACCGAAACGCAAGAACTCATTGCGTCTTACATCATTGACGACATCAACGATGAAGGCTACTTGAAAACGCCATTGGAAAACATTCTGGCCGATATTCAGGAAAAAGAACCCGACCTGTTGATTCACCTGTCGGACATCGAAGGCGTTTTATCGGTCATCCAACAGTTTGAGCCGACCGGCGTCGGCGCGCGTGACTTATCGGAATGCTTGATTCTGCAACTGAAAGCCTTGCACCAGAACCCATATGTCGTCACTGCCATCAAAATTATCGAAGAAAACTTCGATTTACTGAGTGTTCGTGATTATAAACGCATCAAAAAGATTTACCTTTTGAATGACGATGAACTGACCGAAGTGATTCAGGTAATCCAATCGCTCAGCCCAAGACCCGGTCGTGAGTATTCGTCGACCCAGGGTGAAATCGTGATTCCGGATTTGAAGCTGTATCGCACCAAAGACGGCTTTATGGTGGAACTCAATCAGGATGCGTTTCCGCGCCTGACCATCAACTCCGCATACATCAATATGGCGGGTGACTTAGGCTCCAGTAGCCAGGAAGCCAAACAAATCAAAGAACAACTGACTGAAGCGAAAGGCTTGATTAAAAGCATCCAAAGTCGGGGGGAAACCCTGCTGCGTGTCGGCAAATACATTGTCGAGAAACAAGCACGCTTCTTCGATGAAGGCGAACAAGCCATGCAGCCGATGGTGTTGCGCGACGTGGCCGAATCCCTTGAATTGCACGAATCCACCATTTCCCGTGCCACCAATCAGAAATACATGCAGACGCCGCGCGGCACCTTTGAACTGAAATACTTCTTCTCTACCGGCGTGTCACAATACGGCAGCGAGGATCAATCCGCCATCGCCATCAAATCGCACATCAAGCAATTGATTGACGATGAAGATCCAAACAAGCCGCTCAGTGATAATAAACTCATGGCGTTACTGGAAGAAAAAGAAATCAATGTTGCGCGCCGTACCATTGCCAAATATCGCGAGGCGATGCACATTCCATCGTCCAGCGAGCGCAAAAAGCTCAATAAATTTAAATAAGTTTTAGCTGACTTCTTGGTCGACAGACAAGTCGTCTTCATATATTGTTACGAAAAAGTAACAATCTGTTAAAATATTTTTCTTTCCATCGCTGGATAGTGAAATATTTCAAACAGTTATGCAAAACTTACTCATCTTATTATCATTCGCTCTTTTCACATTTGGTTCTTACGCTTATTTTAATAAACCACTTGAAGAACCATCCTGGCCAACCACAATTCCCGGTTTTGCATTTTCCCCATATCATTACGATCAAAGCCCTTTCTCCGGGATTTACCCAACCACAGAATCAATCGAAAAAGACCTGGAGATCTTATCCGGAATGGTTCACGCTATTCGCACATATTCCGCGACAGGCGTATTTGGTGAGATTCCCGAGCTCGCGGCAAAACACAACATTAACCTCGCGCTCGGCGCCTGGATTGATGGTGACTTCGAAACAAATGAACAAGAACTGAAAGCTCTGGAAGAGATTGTTCATCGTCCGCCATACAATGTTGTGCGCGCCATTGTCGGAAATGAGGCAGTACTGAGAAAAGAAATCAGCGTTGATCAAATGTCCGCTTACCTTGAAAGAATGCAAAAGGCGCTGGATGTTCCTGTGAGTACAGCCGAGCCATGGCATGTTTGGATGAAATACCCGGAGTTGGCCGAGCATGCAGATTATCTCGCCGTCCATATGCTGCCCTTCTGGGAAGGTGTTCCGGTAGAAAGTGCGGTTGATTATATTGTCGATAAAATGGCTTTGCTGAGCGAAAACTTTCCCAACAAACCGATTGTCATTGCCGAGGTAGGCTGGCCCAGTAATGGACGCAGCATCAAAGAAGCTTCTGCTTCAAATGCCAACGAAGCCATTTTTTTAAGACGTTTCCTCGATAAAGCTCGAACGGAAGGTTACGTTTACTACGTCATGGAAGCTTTTGATCAACCTTGGAAAGCCGATCTGGAAGGTGCTGTCGGGGCTTACTGGGGTGTTTATGATGTAAACCGTCAACCCAAATTCGAATTTTATAAACCCATCATTCCGATTAAAGAATGGCGAATTCTTGCCATTGCATCCATTTTATTAGCGGTATTTTTAGTACTTTTCTTACTGATGGATAGCCGTAATTTGAAAAAACGCGGACGGACCTTCTTGGTTGCCATTGCGTTCTTCGCTTCCTCCGTTATTATTTGGGTTGTTTATCAGCACACCCTGCTTTATCAAGACTGGATCAGCCGAATGGTTGGCCTCTTACTGATGCTTGGGGTCATGGGGGTTTGGCTGGTTATATTGGTTGAAGCGCACGAATGGGCCGAAGCCCTCTGGTTACGGAAACATCGCCGGCTTTTACTACCCTCTTCCCTTCCAGAGACGACTTCAACCTCTCGAGATTGGCCGTTTATTTCCGTTCACGTACCGGCTTATAATGAACCACCGGACATGATGATCGAGACCCTCGATGCGCTTTCTCGCCTGGATTATCCGAGTTTCGAAGTACTGGTCATTGATAATAACACTCAAAATGAAAATGTCTGGCGACCGGTTCAGCAGCATTGCAAAAAATTGGGCACACGATTTCGTTTTTTTCATGTTTCGCCGCTGGAAGGGTTCAAAGCCGGGGCCCTGAATTTTGCATTAAAACATACGCATACGGAGGCCGAAGCCATTGCTGTGATCGACAGTGATTATCAGGTTGAATCGGATTGGTTAAAACGCTTGGTCGTGCATTTTGACGAACCGGAAGTGGCAATTGTTCAAGCCCCGCAAGACTATCGTGATTTCAATGAAAATGCCTTTAAGGCCATGTGCTATGCCGAATATAAAGGCTTTTTCCATATCGGCATGGTGACCCGCAACGAACGGAATGCCATCATCCAGCATGGCACCATGACATTGGTTCGACGAAAAGTTCTGCAAGAAGTCGGTGGTTGGGGTGAAACGACCATTACCGAAGACGCTGAACTCGGTCTTAAAATTTTCGAACACGGCTATCAAGCCACTTATGAATCCACCAGCTATGGCCGCGGCGTCATGCCGGATACGTTTATGGATTACAAAAAACAACGTTATCGCTGGGCCTATGGTGCCATGCAGATTATGCGGGAACATGCCGGCGCCCTTTTCCTCAACCAAACACACTTAAACCTCGGGCAACGTTACCACTTCATCGCCGGCTGGTTGCCTTGGATTGCCGATGGTTTCAATTTTATTTTCACGCTATTGGCCATCATCTGGTCATTATTAATGATCAGCAACCCGATTCACTTTAATGCGCCGAATATTATGATTTCACTGGTGCCGATTTTATTCTTTGGTTTCAAACTATTGAAGATGCTGGCCCTTTATCTGACTCGAATGCATGCCAGTTTTGTTACGGCCACTGGCGCGGCCGTGGCCGGGCTGGCATTGTCACACACCATTGCAAAAGCCGTGTTGTCTGGTTTGTTTATCGGTCGAAAAGTGCCCTTTTTACGAACCCCAAAAGGGCGCCAGTCGGCGGCGATTTTGCAAGCATTGAAAGACGCCGGCCAAGAAACCGCACTGGTCACGATTTTAGCATCATTAGTGCTGGTCATTTACTGGCGAGTGGGCTTCGAATCACTTGAAACATTGTTTTGGTGCATCGTGCTGGGTGTGCAAATGATGCCTTATTTGGCAGCCGTAATCTTATCGACCATCAGTGCGTTTCCATCCGTTTCCGCTCGATGGCTGCGATTCAATTCAGTGACAACCGGCTAATTTTTGGAATTCGATAAAGCCATGCAGTAAAATGTTTGCTATAAACCATTTTGACCAGGCCTGGCCTTTTTGGGGGTTGGCCGCATAAAGACGACCATTCATTTATATAATTAGGAATATCGGGATGATCATACCAAAGCAAGCCGTTGAACAACGTCAAGAAGCTGCTCAGCAACAATGGGAAGCGCAAGCCGATTTTAAAGAGTACATGTCTGCCGTAAACCCGCCGATGCCGAAAATCGATGTTGTGGACTACCCTTCCAGTCTGCATGAGCAGGGCGACACGCGCATTATTCCCTTTGATTTATCGAAAAGCCTGGATATTTCATACCCGGCGACCAGCCCGAACCTGATGGCGAACTTCATCAAAATCAACCCGAACGATACCCTGAAGACCCAGGCACAGGCGACATCGCAAATGTTTTTCGTCATTCGCGGTGCCGGTAAGACACAAATGTCTGAAGGAACCATTGAATGGAAAGAAGGTGATTTGTTCACCTTGCCAGCCGTTCCGGATGCCTTACACACTGCCACAAAAGACAGCGCCTTGTATTGGGTGCATGACGGCCCGTTGCTGAATTACCTCGGCGTCGCACCGAAAACCAAGCGCTTTTCACCGGTGCTTTACACCAAAGAACGCCTGACCAAAGAACTCAATGCAATTCGTGAAGAAGCCGCCGGCCGAAATCGCACTGGCGTCCTATTGGCAAACCCGCATTTTCCGCAAACCATGACGCTGACCCATACGCTTTGGTCGCTGTACAACGCGCTACCGGCTGGCGTGGTGCAAAAACCGCACCGCCATAACTCCATTGCATTGGATTATTGCGTGGATGCCGGGCCCGACACTTACACCATGATTGCCAAGGAAATCGATGCCGACGGCAACCTGATCAATCCAGTCAAGGCCATGTGGACGCCAGGTTCGGTTTTCGTCACCCCGCCGGGTTGGTGGCACTCACACCACAACCATTCCGACCAGGATGCCATTGTGCTGCCGATTCAAGATGCTGGAATCATTATGAATATGCAAGTACTGGACTTCCAATACATCGCGTAAGCGGCATAGAATAAAGCGATTAGGGAATAACCCGTATTGTGGAGAAAACACGGCTATGTTAAACACCGATTACACCATCACCATTATCGAAGACGATCCGCTTCAGTTGGAAAACCTCGAAACCGCTTTGACCGAACAAGGCTTCCAAGTCAAAGCCTTTACCGAGCGTAAACCCGCTGAAGCCAGCTTTGATGAAGCGTTACCAGACCTGGTCATTTCCGACATCATTCTCGGTAATGAAATCGACGGCGGTTTTGAACTGGCCAAGCACCTGTTGTCTTACGAAAGAGCCATTCCGGTGATTTTTCTGTCGGAACGCCAATCCGAATTCGATATTTATACCGGCCATGCCTTAGGTGCTATCGACTATTTACCCAAGCCTATCAGCCTGAGCGTTCTGACCGCCAAAGTCAAAAACCTGCTGCGCATTACCGGCACGGCGCCGACGGCGGACAAGGCCGAAAAGTCGATTATTGACGGTTTGCGCTTGGCCAACGAAGAGTTCAAGGCTTACTGGCAGGATAAAGCGCTGGACTTGACCGCCACCGAATTTGAAATGTTGAAGCAGTTCGCTTTGACCGGTGAGCGCGGTGTCGTTACCTACGACACACTGCAGGAATCCACTCAAGGCGTGGTTGAACGTAACACCATCAATACCCATATTTGTCGTATCCGTTCGGCGTTCAAGAAAATCGATCCGGAGTTCAACTTGATTCACAACGAATATGGACGCGGCTACAGCTGGTATGAAAAATAGCCAGGCCTGGCTCATTCCGGAGAATCGCACTTAAGGAGCCATATGCAAAACAAGCCCCCTTTTCAATTGCGACTCTCCATTCGAACAAGGTTCTTTATCTTATTGTTATTGCTAACAATATTGCCGTTTCTTGCCTATAAGTTTGCGGTGGACCTTCACCGCCTGCTCTTGAAAAACCAAGCCATTATCCAGCAACAAACCGTTGTCAACTTATCTTATATTCTGGAAAACCGTACCGACCTCTGGGCATTGCAGATTCAAGCCGGTAACCCCACCAGTCAATTGGCGCACCTCAACCTGGAAAAATCCGTGCTGTGGATTGTCAATGAATTCGGGCAGGCCACGTATGTCGTCGGCCGCTTACCCAATTACGACGAAAGCGCACAAAAAAACCGCGACCCCTTCAGCTTATTGGGCCACTTTTTGATTAAGACGTTTTCAACGATCATCCCCTACACCTTGCCCTACCCGTATCCGCAAAGCAAGACCCCGGAAATTGCCCTGATTCGCCAAGCCATCAACGGCCGAACCTTTCAGCAATACCGAATGAACCGCGACAATCAGCCGATTTCGTTGATGTCGGCGACACCTTTACGTTTGCAAAACAAAATCATCGGCGCGGCAGTGTTGGAACAAACCATGGACAGTCTGTTATCCGAATCGTTGAACTATTTTTATCGATTAATCGGTATCGGTGGCGTGGTGTTTCTACTGGTGATTTTGGGTGCGATTTTTTACACCGCCTCCCTCTCCAATCGCATTGTTCGTCTGGATAAGGACGTTAGCAACACCTTCGATAACTACGGCAAGGTCAACCAGCTTTCCTTCCCGGATACGCGCATTCGCGGGTATCATGACGAACTGTCCGATCTGCGCCACCACATTTACGAAATGCTCACGCAATTGTCATCCTATGAACGTTATCTGAAGCAGTTACCGCGCACCTTACGCCATGAAATCCATAATCCGTTAAACCGTCTATCGATGTCGCTGTCGCTGTTGGAAAAAGACGTGGAGCACAAACAGGTCCAATACTCCAAGCATGCCCTGGAACAGCTTAAACAAATCATTGCCTCCCTGTCCGAAGCCTCCAGCATCGAAGACAGTTTGCACTCTCAAACACCGGAAGCCTTTGACGTCGGCGAGATGCTCCAACATTATCTGGACAGCATTCGGGAAACCAACGACGCCAGTGAAATCGAAGTCGATTACCGCTTGAAAAATAATACCTTATTACTGGGTGATGGCTTCATGATTGAACAGATGATGGATAAGCTCATCAGCAATGCCAAAGACTTTAACGATCATCGTTCGCCCATTAAGATTTCCGCCCACCAAACCGACAAAGATGTGGTGATCTCGGTCCAGAACTCCGGACCGGCCCTACCAAACGGTTACGAAAAACAAATATTCGACGGCATGATGTCGATTCGGGAAGTGAACGCCGACGACCAAACCCACTTAGGACTAGGGCTGTTCATCGTTAAGCTAATCACGGATTTTCACAAAGGCAATGTCGAAGCCTATAACCTGTTTAACGCGGACGGCGAAGCTTACGGTGTGGAATTTCGGTTGGAGCTGCCGATTTATAAGGCTTAAATCGACAGCTTTAAAATCAGATAAAAACTTATCGAATGGAATCGTTGATGGATTTCAACACGGCCACCGGATCCGCCGCTTGAGTAATCGGTCGACCGACCACCAAATAACTCGAACCGGCTTCCATCGCCTGTGCCGGCGTCATGATACGGCGTTGGTCATCGCCGGCACTGTTGTTGGCCGGGCGGATGCCGGGCGTCACCAAGCAAAAGTCGTCACCCAACTGGCTACGAATGGCGCTGGCTTCTTGTGCAGAACAGACCACACCATCCAAACCGGATGATTTGGCCAGGCCTGCCAATCGCAAGACATTTTCTTTCGGTGTGCCGGGTAGCCCGATTTCCGCCAAGTCGGATTGCTCCATACTGGTCAGAACCGTCACGCCAATCAATAAAGGCGGCTGTTCACATTGCATCACGGCTTCCTTGGCGGCTTCCATCATGCGACGACCACCCAAAGCATGCACGTTCAGCATCCAAACGCCCAATTCCGCCGCCGCTTTACAAGCCATCGCTACGGTGTTGGGAATGTCATGGTATTTCAAATCCAAGAATACATCAAAGCCTTTGCCGACCAGTTTTTCCACCAACTGAGGTCCGCCGATGGCAAACAGTTCTTTTCCTACCTTCAACCGACACAGGTTCGGTTCCAATTGTTCAACAAATGAAAGCGCTAAGGATTCTTTTGGAAAATCCAACGCCACCACGACCTTGGGGTCGGAAGAAATCATATCAGTCATAAATTACTCGTAAATCAAAATAACGTAAAGGCTAGAAGACGGGCTTTTTTCAAGGTTTGGAAAGCATTTCAAGTGAGGTTGACGCATCAGCGCTTTCCGGTTGTTTTTTCTGCAAATCGAGAATGTCTTTTTTCAAACTGATGATTTCATCCATTTGTTTTTTATTGTTTTTTTCGGAACGTCTCAGTTCCCACTTTAACTTAATCAATTGTGAAAAGGCGTAAAAGCCCGCCAACAGCATACCGATAACCACGGCAATGGCCAATAATAATGAAAGCGGAATTTCGATTTGAGTCCAAAAAACATCGAATGGAACGATGGCTGGGTTAAGGACCCCTAAAATCAAACCGGCAGAAAGGAATAACAGCGTGATGATCAGTGAAAGAATTCGAGACATAAAAAAAGGCCACAATATTTTTTCAATATTGTAACCTTTTCATAATTGAGTTGAAATGATATTAACCGATAATATCGGTAAAATCCTTTGACTCATCCACACGATCCCGCAAGGATTTACCTGGCTTGAAGTGCGGCACACGTTTTGCAGTTAACTGGACTTTCTCTCCCGTTTTCGGGTTTCGGCCCATGCGTGCTTTTCGGTGATGGAGACTGAAACTTCCAAAGCCACGAATTTCAATTCTGTCGCCTTCTGATAAAGTGTCTATCATCGAGTCTAAGATTTGGTTGATCGCCAGTTCCACATCCTTTTGACTAAACTGAGTCTGCTTTCGGGCTATCAATTCAATTAATTCTGACTTCGTCATTGTAATTTGTCTCTTTCTTCATTCATTAAAAATGAATCGTTGTCCGGCCCAAGTACATAGACATACGGCCGGATTGAAAAGGCCGATTCAGGTGCAGAGCACCCGAATCTCACAACAATTACTCTTCAGAAGAAAGTTGACCTTTTAGCAAATCACCCAGAGTGTTTTGGGCTTGAGGTTGGTTTGCAGAATAGTCCTTGACGGCATTCGCTTCTTCTTGAGCCGCTTTGGCTTTAACAGAAAGCGATACGCTGCGGTTCTTACGATCCACATTCGTGATTTTCGCTTCAACGGAATCACCAACTTTCAAGACAGAGCTGGCATCACGCGTGTCTTCTTCCAGCTCGGAAGCACGAAGGTAACCTTCCACTTCTTCTGCCAAGTCGACAACCGCACCTTTCTCGTCAACGGATTTAACCGTACCGGTTACGATGCTGTTTTTACCGTTTTCAGCGACAAATTCACCGAATGGGTCTTGCTCAAGTTGTTTCAAACCAAGAGAGATACGCTCACGCTCAGGGTCGATAGACAAGATAACCGTTTCAAGCTCGTCGCCTTTTTTGAATTCGCGAACCGCTTCTTCACCAGACTGAGACCAAGAAATATCCGTCAAGTGAACCAAACCGTCGATGTTGCCATCCAAACCGATGAAAATACCGAAATCGGTGATCGATTTGATGCTGCCAGTGATTTTGTCACCTTTGGCGTGGGTTGCAGAGAACGCTTCCCAAGGGTTGACGGTACATTGCTTGATGGACAAGGAGATACGACGACGTTCTTGATCAACGTCCAAAATCTTAACTTTAACTTCCTGACCCAAGTGAACCACTTTGGATGGGTGGATGTTACGGTTAGTCCAATCCAGTTCAGATGTGTGAACCAAACCTTCAATACCGTCTTCGATCTCAATGAACGCACCGTAGTCGGTGATGTTCGCCACTTTACCCATGATTTCAGAACCAATCGGGTAACGCGCAACCATATCGGTCCATGGATCTTCTTGCAATTGTTTCATGCCTAGAGATACACGGTTCTTCTCACGGTCGAACTTCAATACCTTCACTTCAATCTCATCACCCACTTGGATGACTTCAGAAGGATGGTTTACACGACGCCAAGCCATGTCCGTGATGTGCAATAGACCGTCAATACCGCCTAGGTCGATGAACGCACCGTAGTCAGTTAGGTTTTTAACGATACCGTTCAATACAGAACCTTCTTCCATATTGGCCAGAAGCGCTTCACGCTCAACAGAGTTTTCAGCTTCAATAACGGCACGACGAGAAACGACAACGTTGTTACGTTTACGGTCAAGCTTGACCAGTTTCAATTCAACTTCTTTACCTTCCAAGAAGCCGAAGTCGCGAATTGGGCGGACATCCACAAGTGAACCCGGAAGGAATCCTCGAACACCTTCAACATCAACTGTAAGACCACCTTTAACTTTACCAGTAACCGTACCGGTAACGGTTTCGCTATCTTCAAGAGCCGCTTCCAAACGATCCCAAGTCTTAGCGCGTTTCGCTTTTTCACGAGAAAGACGTGTTTCACCGAAACCGTCTTCCAAAGTCTCAAGATAGACTTCAACGTCATCCCCGACAGCCACTTCCAGCTCACCGCTGGCATCTTCAAATTGGCTCTTAGGAATCGCTGACTCAGATTTCATACCTGCGTCAACCAAAACGGTTTCTTTATCGATACCAACAACTTTACCGATAATCAAAGAACCGGTTTGGAATTTGTCTTCTTGCAAAGACTGCTCAAATAATTCAGCGAAAGATAATTCACTCATGGATAATTTACCAAATTTTCATAGCCGTTCACTTCTTTCATATTGGGGTTTCCAGAAAGTTAACGGGTCCGTTATTAATATTGCCGACATCCCAACAAGTCAGCAAATCGTCAAAAAACAAAATCCCCATTCGTCAACCGAACGAGGATTTCAATAAAATCTTTTAATTCAATAAGTTAGATTATTTAAATGCTAACTTACTTGATTAACCCATGTTTCCATAATTGATCCATCGCCAATTTGCAGACCTCATCGATACTTAAATCGGTTGTATCGATTTCCAACGCATCGTCTGCCGGAACTAATGGAGAGGTCTTCCGAGTGCGGTCGCGCTCGTCCCTTTCCATAATGTCTTGAGTTATTTGGCGAATATTAACATCAACCCCTTGATTTTTCAACTGTTTAACTCGCCTTTTTGCTCTTTCTTCCGCCGAGGCCGTCAAAAACAGCTTAACCGGCGCATTCGGGAAGACCACTGTGCCCATATCTCGCCCGTCCGCAATCAAGCCAGGCGGTTGCGCATAGTCTTTTTGGCGCTTCAATAAGGCGGCGCGCACTTCCGGAATCGCCGCCACTTTAGACGCCATGGCCGCCACTTCTTCGGTGCGCACTTTGGCGGTAATGTCCTGGCCTTGGTACAGGATGCTGGTTTCGATAAACTCCACCGGCAGGTTTTCAGCCAATTCCACCAGGCCTGGTAGATTGTCCAACGCCAAGTCTTGATCGAGCACGCCGTACGCCAAGCTTCGATAAATGGCGCCGCTGTCCAGTAAGTGGAAGCCGGTTTTGCAACACAGGTATTGCGCCAAGGTGCCCTTTCCGACACCGCTTGGCCCATCCACCGTGACGATTGCTTCGGTTGTTTCCATATTAAGCCTCCTCAGCGACAACATGCATGCCGACCTGATTAATCAATTCAATGAACGTTGGAAAGGATGTATTGACGTTGGCGCAATCGTCCACGATCACATCCGACGCGGCGCGTAATCCGGCAACGGTTGCTGCCATGGAAATTCGGTGGTCATGGTGACTTAAAATCGGTGCGGATTGCGGTGCTTGTTGCCCCCCTTCGATAATCATGCCATCTTCGGTTGGCGTGGCTTGAATGCCAAGCGCGTTCAAAGCATCCGCCATTACCTGAATGCGGTCGGACTCCTTGACACGTAGCTCTTCGGCACCGGTCAACACGGTGCGCCCTTCGGCTGCGGAAGCCGCAACAAACAACACAGGGAATTCATCAATTGCCAAAGGGACCAAATGCGGCGGAATGTCGATCCCCTTCAATTTCGACGAACGGATTCGGATATCCGCCACCGGTTCGCCACCAACCGTCGCTTCGTTCTCAAGCGTAATATCGGCGCCCATCAGTTTGAGAATATCCAATACTCCGGTACGAGTCGGATTGATGCCGACATGCTCAATCATCAAATCGGCTTCTTCGGCAATCGCCGCCGCCACCATAAAGAAAGCCGCCGAAGAAATATCCGACGGAACATCGATATCGGACGCCGCCAAGGACTGACCGCCGGTGAGCGATACACGCGTTCGCATATCGTCCAGTTTTTCGGACACCACATCATAACCGAAACCGCGCAACATGCGTTCAGTATGATCCCGTGTCGGTGCCGGTTCCTCAACCGCGGTCTGCCCTTCTGCATAAAGTCCTGCCAACAGAACACAAGACTTCACCTGCGCACTCGCCATCGGTAACACATAATCAATCGGTTTCAACGGACCGCCGCGCTTGATTTTCAACGGTGGCGTCCCGCCGGCTTCGGTTTCGATTTCAGCGCCCATTTCCGCAAGCGGATCGGTCACCCGCTTCATCGGCCGTTTGGATAAGGAAGCATCGCCAACCAGTTCACATTCGAAATCCTGGCCCGCCAAAATCCCAGCCATCAAACGCATGGCCGTCCCGGAGTTCCCCATGTCCAACGGGTGAGTCGGTGCTTTCAAACCTTTCAGGCCCACACCGTGCACGGTGACACGGCCATTATCCGGCCCTTCAATCGCCACGCCCATGGCCTGAAACGCCTTCAAGGTCGCCAAGCTGTCTTCCCCTTCCAAAAAGCCGGTGATGTGAGTAGTGCCATCGGCAATGGCGCCGAGCATAATACTGCGGTGCGAAACCGATTTATCGCCCGGTACACGGATGCGCCCGTGAATTTTCCCGCCCGGACGGACTTTGAATTGAATGTTTTCTGACATAATCAACTTTCCTGAGGTTTACAAGCCCGCCGGTAAGACTTCCGGCGACTCGAACAATCTTAATTCCTTTTACGTTTTACGGCTTTGTCTGCGAGCCGTCTTTTATTTCGTTCGGCTTGACGATGTGTTCGTCCCTTGCCTGCTTGGCCTGCGCAAAATAATCATGAAGGCGTTGCCCGTCGCCGGAGCCGACCAATTCGGTCAAGGCTTGAATTTCGGCTTGATAATGATTCAACCACTTGACGATGGCGTCGCGGTTCGTCAAAGCGATGTCCCGCCACATGACCGCGTCACTGGAAGCGATGCGGGTAAAATCCCGGAAGCCACCCGCGGTATACTGAAACACATTGCCCAATTCTTCATGTTCATTCAGCAGATTAACCAATCCGAACGCCAACAAATGCGGTAAATGGCTGGTGGCGGCAAAGACTTCATCGTGAAAAGCGGGTGTCATTTCCGACACGCAGGCTCCCGTGGCTTGCCAAAGTTCGGTCAGTTCGGCCAAAGCGCCTTTATCGGTTTCCGCCGTTGGCGTCAAAATCACACGATGGTCGACAAACAGATTCTCACAAGCGGCTTCAACCCCGCTTTTTTCTTTACCGGCGATCGGATGCCCTGCCACAAAACGTTTGGGGATTCGCCCAAACGCGGCTTTCACGGCGTTTAAAACCGAGGTTTTCGCACTGCCGACATCGGTCAAAAGTGTCTCTTCCGACAAGAACGGTTGCATCTCTTTCAAGACCGCTTCCATCGCACCCAGCGGTACGGCCAAAACCACCACATCCGCGCCCTGAACCGCCTCTTGCAATGACAAGGTATATTGGTCGACGACGCCTAACTGCTGGGCTTTTTGCAGGCTTTCTTCACGTGTTCCATAACCCGTAACGTTTTTGACCAGGCCTGCCTTTTTAAGGGCCTTGGCCAAGGAGCCGCCAATCAGCCCCACTCCGATAATCGTTATATTATTCCATTGTTTCATTTCATTTTTATCCGTTGCCGTTTTGACCGTCTATTGCGTATTAGGCCGAACGACTTAAAATCTTTCGCAAAGCATCCATGAAATGGCTGTTTTCTTTTTGCAGCCCAATCGACACCCGCAAGAATTCAGCGAAAGTGCCTTGTTTGGCGACGGGGCGGACAATCACGCCTTCCGCCAACAGGGCTTGATTGACCTGTGGTGCGCTTTCACCCAATCGGACACAAATGAAATTACCTTGGGATGGGATATATTCCAAATCCATATCGTCGAAAAAGCGCATCAGACTGACCATGCCCTGCTGATTCAGTTCCACCGTTTTCTTGACGAAAGCCTGGTCGGTTAAGGCCGTCTGTGCGGCCACCTGCGCCAGATGGTTGATGTTGAATGGCTCACGAATCCGGTTAATGTAGCCAATCACTTCCGGGTGACCGACCATGTAACCGACCCGCAATGCGGCCAAACCATAGGCTTTTGAAAAGGTTCGCGAAACCAACAGGTTCGGATATGCATCCAGATAGTCAAGTCCATCTGCATAGTCCGGATCGGTCACGTATTCGGTATAGGCTTCATCCAGCACGACAATGACGTGCTTCGGTACTTTCTGGATAAAGTCTTCCCATTCGGTTTTTCCGAAAAAGGTGCCGGTCGGATTATTCGGATTGGCTAAATAAACCAGTTTGGTTCGCTCGGTAATCGCATCGGCCATGGCGGCCAAATCATGCCCCCAATCCTTCGCAGGGACTTCGACACCCGTCGCGCCGACCACCTGAGCGCTAATGGCATAGACGGCAAAAGCATACTGCGAATACACGATTTCATCACCCGAACCCGCAAACGCTCGAGCGGCCATTTCCAACAACTCATTCGAACCGTTGCCCAGCGCAATCTGCGACACATCACGCTGCAGAAAATCCGCCAGAGCTTGTTTCAGATAATAATTATTGCCGTCCGGATAACGTCCCAGATTCATCAGTTCCGACTGAATGGCTTTCACCACTTTCGGGCTACTGCCCAGTGGGTTTTCATTGGACGCCAATTTGGAGATGCGAAACAGGTTATGCTCGCGCTGCAATTCAGAAATCGGTTTCCCCGGCTGGTAAACTTCGATACGGTTGACGTGTGACAGGACCTGGTCGGAAAACAAAGGGTTGGACATATCGTAATCGCTTCAATTAGTTCAACGGGGAGACGGGAAAAGAGCCCAAGATTTTACAAAAGCTGGTTTTTTGTTGAACCTCTTGAATCGCCTCCGCGAGATTGGCGTCTTTTTGATGACCATCGACATCGATGAAAAACAAATAATCCCATTTGGTTTCCGTTGATGGAATCGACACGATGCGCGTCATACTGATATTGCGCGTGGCGAAACTCGATAACACATCCAACAAGGAGCCGGCCTTGTTGGGCATGGCCAACACCATCGCGGTTTTATCTTCACCGCTCGGTTCGGTCGCTTCGGAGCCGATGACCCAAAACTTGGTCGTATTATCCTTGCGGTCTTCGATGTGGGTTTCCAACACGTTCAAAGAGTACAATTGGGCCGCGGCTTCTGAAGCTATGGCACCCAAACTGGCATCCTGCTGTGCCATTTGTGCGGCCAGCGCATTGGATTCCACCGGTTCCAACGCAATACGAGGGGCATTGTTTTTCAACCACTGTTCACACTGTCCCAGCGCCTGTGGGTGGGCGACGATTTTTTCAATACCTTCCAACGAACTTTGTTGTGACAGCAGACAATGATGGATTTCCAAACCGACTTCACCGGAAATCTTTAACGGCGTGGTCACCAACTCGTTTTGGGTTTGCTTCACCACGCCTTCCGTGGAATTTTCAACCGGTACCAAACCATAATTGGCGTCGCCCTTTTCAACGATTTCAAAGACTTCTTCAATCGACGAAACCGCTAATGGATGCACCGACGAACCGAACTGTTTTATCACGCCGGCATGCGTAAAGCTGCCTTCCGGTCCAAGGTACGCGACCTTGATCGGTTGTTCCAACGCCAAACAAACCGACATAATTTCACGAAACAACCGCGCCATTTCATCATCGGGAATCAAGCTCTTATTGCGCGCTTTGACCGCACGCAAAACCTGTGCTTCCCGTTCCGGGCGGTAAAATACCGCTTCCACCTGGCCGCCTTTGGTTTTGATGTCCGCCACTTTCTGGGCACAGTCTGCACGGCGCGAAATCAATGCCTGAATCTCGGCATCGATTTGGTCGATTTCTTCTCGAATCTCGTTGAGTTGTTGTTTTTCTGTTTCGTCAATCATAAAGTCTTGTCGTTTTACTCAGGGCCGGCCGTTATCAGGCGTATTTCGCTTCAAAGTTTTTCATAAACTGCACCAATGCATCCACGCCTTCTTCCGGCATGGCGTTATAGATACTGGCACGCATACCGCCATAGGCTTTATGGCCTTTCAAACTCAACAGACCGGCGGCTTTCGATTCTTCCAGGAACGCCGCGTCCAAATCCGTATTTTTCAACTTGAAGGTCACATTCATCCAAGAGCGCACCGACGGGTCGACTTCGTTGTAGAAGAATTCCGAAGCATCAATCAAGTCATACAGTTTTTTCGATTTACGCTGATTGATTTCCCCCATGGCGTCAACTCCGCCCTGCTCTTTAATCCAGTCGAAGACCAGACCGGCCAAATACCAAGAGAAGGTCGCCGGTGTATTGAACATGGATTCGTTATCGTTGTAGGTTTGCCAATTCATCAGATTCGGAGTATCGGAACGCGCCTGTCCGATCAGGTCCTCGCGCACCACAACAATCGCCAAGCCTGCCGGGCCGATATTCTTTTGCGCACCGGCATAGATGACACCGTAATCGGAGACATTGATTGGACGGGAAAGAACCGTGGATGAAAAGTCGGAAATGATGGGCTTGTCGCTGATGGGAGCGGATTGATATTCCACACCGGTGATGGTTTCGTTCTGGCAAATATGCAAGTATTTGGCTTCAGGTGACAGTCGCCACGTTTCCGGAGCCGGAATGCTGTTTTCCGCTTTTGCGACTTCGTTCACATTGACATAACGAGAGGCTTCTTTAATGGCTTTTTGAGACCAAACACCGGTGTTGACGTAATCCACCACATCATCGGCTTCAGTTAGGTTCATCGGCACACCGGCAAACTGCAAAGAGGCGCCGCCGTGCACGAACAACACCTTATAATTGCTAGGAATGCCCATGATTTCACGTAAGGTGGCTTCCATATGGTGCGCCACTTCCATAAATTCCTTGCTACGGTGACTCATTTCCATCACCGACATGCCTGTATTATTCCAGTTTAAAAACTCCGCCTGCGCTTTACGCATCACAGCTTCCGGCAACATCGCAGGGCCGGCACTAAAATTAAATGCTCTCATTGTGTCTCTTTATTACATTGAACTTGGAATTGGGCCGATGAACCCGGCCCGATTTGATTGAACATTATTCCGTTGCAGTGTCTTCTCCAGCGTCCGATTCAGGCGCAGCATTCTCGACAGTTGTCTCATCCGCCGCCTCGTCGATGGCCTCCAACAGCTCTTCGTCCTGAACATCGACGACAGCCAAACCGACCACGACTTCACCTTTGCCGACGTTGATCAATTTCACACCCTGGGTATTACGTCCCACCACGGAAATTTCGGAAACGCGCGTACGCACCAAAGTCCCTTTATTGGTAATCAGCACCACTTCCTGTTCCGGTGTCACCGCGACCGACGACACCACATTACCGTTACGGTCGGAGGTCTTAATGGAAATGACCCCTTGTCCGCCACGATTGATGGTGGAGTAGTCGTCCACCGGCGTACATTTACCGTAACCGTGCTCGGTCGCGGTCAGAATCAATGTGTCTTGACGCGCCACCTGCATGCTGATAATTGACATATCGTCTTTCAGTTTCATGCCGCGCACACCACGTGCTTGGCGTCCCATGACACGGACGTCGTTTTCGTCGAAACGAATCGCTTTACCGATATTGCTGAACAACATAATATCCTGTTCGCCGTCAGTAATGGCGGTGCCGACCAATTCGTCGTCATCCAATAAATCAACGGCGATAATACCGTTGGCTCTTGGACGTGAAAAGTCCGCCAGCGCTACACGTTTCACGGTCGATTTCTTGGTCGCCATAAAGACATAATAACCGTCGGAGAATTCCGTCACCGGCAAGATGGAAGTGATGTACTCACCATCTTCCAATGGCAGGACATTCACAATTGGTTTCCCTTTCGAACCTCGGCTCGCCAAAGGTAACTGCCAGGTCTTCTGCCAATAAAGCTTGCCGCGGTTAGAGAAGCACAGCAACATATCGTGCGTGCTGGCCACCAGAATCTTACCGACCTGATCGTCTTCTTTCATTTGCGTGGCCGACTTGCCACGACCGCCCCGACGTTGTGCCTGGTAATCGGACAACGGCTGCGTTTTGATGTAACCGTCTTGCGACAAGGTGACAATACGGTCTTCGACCGCAATCAAATCTTCAGCGTCGATTTCTTGATACGAGTGGTCGATTTCAGTACGACGATCATCACCGAAGTTTTCGACCACTTCCAGCAATTCTTCACGTACCACTTCAGTTAAACGGTCCGGATTACGAAGAATCTCCAGGAACTCGGCGATTTTTTCGATCAACTCGCGGTATTCGTTTAGGATTTTATCCTGTTCCAAACCGGTCAAGCGGTGCAGACGCATTTCCAGAATGGCTTGCGCCTGAACTGGTGACAATTTATAAATTTCACCCTCGGCGCCAAAGCCAGCCGGCAAATCTTCAGGGCGCACATCGTCCATTTCGACGCGATCCAGTAGCTGCCCGACATTGCCGATTGGCCAGTCGCGCTCCAACATACGCTCTTTCGCAACCGACGGGCTTGGTGACGACTTAATCAACTCGATCATTTCGTCGATATTGTTCAACGCCAGCGCCAAGCCTTCCAAGATATGCGCTTTTTCACGCGCTTTGCGCAAGTCGAAAATCGTGCGACGCGTCACCACTTCACGACGATGGCGAATAAAGGCTTCCAGCACGTCTTTCAGGTTCAGCAGTTTCGGCTGGCCGTCCATCAACGCCACCATATTGATGCCGAAAACGGTTTGCAACGCGGTCTGCTTATAGAGATTGTTAATCAGAACTTCCGGGACTTCACCACGACGTACCTCAATCACGATACGCATACCGTCCTTGTCGGACTCGTCTCGCAGTGCGGTGATGCCGTCAATTTTTTTCTCTTTGACCAGTTCGGCAATACGCTCGATCAGTTTGGCTTTATTGACCTGATACGGGATTTCATGAACGATGATGGAAGCCTTGCCACTCTTATCGGTTTCGACACTGGTTTTGGCGCGCATTTGCACACGACCGCGACCGGTTTCATAGGCTTCTCGAATTCCCTTGGTACCGTTAATAATCCCGTAAGTCGGGAAATCCGGTCCCGGTAGATACTCCATCAGCCCAGGAATATCCAACTCAGGATTATCAATCAGAGCCACGCAGGCATTGACGGTTTCGTTTAGGTTGTGCGGCGGGATATTGGTCGCCATCCCCACCGCAATCCCAGAAGAACCGTTGACCAGCAAATTCGGAACTCGTGTCGGCAAAACGTCCGGTTCGGTCTCAGAACCGTCGTAGTTCGGAGTGAAGTCGACGGTTTCTTTTTCCAGATCCGCCAGTAATTCATGTGCGATTTTGGCCATTCGAACTTCGGTATAACGCATCGCGGCCGGCGCGTCCCCGTCGATTGAGCCGAAATTCCCCTGTCCATCCACCAGCATGTAACGCAACGAGAAAGGTTGCGCCATACGCACAATGGTGTCGTACACCGCCGTATCGCCATGCGGATGGTATTTACCAATCACATCCCCAACGATACGTGCCGATTTCTTGTAAGGCTTATTCCAGGAGTTCCCCAATTCGTTCATCGCATAAAGCACGCGACGGTGAACCGGCTTCAGACCGTCTCGAACATCCGGCAAGGCTCGCCCTACAATAACGCTCATCGCATAGCTGAGATAAGATTGTTTCATCTCATCTTCTAATGAGATCGGAAGAATTTCTCTTGCAAAATCAGACATAGAATCACAGTTTTCTTTTTAGTTGACATTAGCTAAGCATTATAACCCAAAAAAAGGCCTTTCCTCTAGGTTTTATGCGTCCTGTCGGCAATCGAGGCGCAATTGACCTTTCCCAGCCATTCATCAGGGTTTATGCGATTTTTCATTCACCAATTTATCGGGGGATTCAAATTTTCAATCACGAAAGGTACGGCTTGGATTAAGTCACATAAAAACCCGAGTAGTTGCTATAATCACGAGCACTTTACCAATTGCCAAAAAGTTCCGAGGAAGTTTTGTTTTTATGTCAACGTCCAAAACGCCACACATCAACGCCGACCAAGCCGAACTGAACAATTTCAATCAGCTCGCCAACACCTGGTGGGACGAGTCGGGCGAGTTCGGCGCACTGCATAAAATCAACCCTTTCCGATTGACGTTCATGGAGCAGTTTTTGCCCATTGAAGGTCACACCATCCTCGACATCGGTTGCGGCGGCGGGATTCTATCGGAAGCCATGGCCAAGGCCGGCGGCCAAGTCACCGGTATCGACTTGGCCGATGAAGTACTGACTGTCGCCAAACTGCACGGCTTGGATTCCGGCGTCAAGGTCGATTACCGTTTGGAATCGGCAGAGGATCATGCCGACCAACACGCCGGGCATTACGACATCGTCACCTGTATGGAAATGCTGGAACACGTGCCACAACCAGCGGCCATCATCGAAGCGGCTGCTAAAGCCGTAAAACCCGGCGGCTGGGTGTTCTTTTCCACCCTGAACCGCAATTACAAATCCTACCTATTGGCGATTTTCGCGGCAGAACAGCTGTTGGATCTGGTACCGAAAGGCACCCATACACATGAAAAATTCATCCAACCGTCCGAGTTGGACGCCATGGCAAGACAAGCCGGACTGCTACTCAAAGACGGCGCCGGCATCGAGTTCAACCCGCTCTTAAAGCGTTATGGTTTGAGCGAGAAACTCGATGTTAATTACCTGATGGCTTATCAAAAACCCGCTTAACCGCAATGACTGACCAAATTGAAAGAGACAACCCTATGACCATTCGATGTGTGCTTTTTGACTTGGACGGCACCCTGCTCGACACTTCCTACGATTTTGCCTACGCGCTGAACCACACCTGTCGCCATTACGGCCAGGACCCTTTGCATTATCAAGACATTCGCAAAACCGTTTCTCAAGGCGGACTGGCGATGACACAGCTGGCGTTTCCCGGCTTGGAAGGCGAGGAATTGGAAAGCAAACGACAATTTTTTCTGGATGTGTACTTCAAGCACATCGACATGCATACACGCCTTTTCCCGGGGCTGGAAGCCGGCCTGGCGGAAATCGCCGAACGTAATATTCCCTGGGGGATTGTCACCAACAAGCCCACCTGGTTGACGGAAAAGTTGTTGGCGAACATCTCGTTTCCATCCGAACCGGCCAGCATCATTTGCGGCGACACCTTAAGCGTGCGTAAGCCGCATCCGGAACCCTTGTTGTTGGCCGCGCAACAATGCGGCGTCACCGCAGACCAATGTATTTATCTCGGCGACCACCCAAGAGACATTGAAGCCGGCATCAACGCCGGGATGCAAACCGGGGCCGCCATGTTCGGTTATCTGCCGGAAGCCGCGTCCGAAACCGCGTGGCCGGCCGATTATTTCTTTGAAACCCCGATTGAAATCACTCACTTCATTCAAGAGACATTATGAGCATTTATTTGATTACCGGTGCCGCGGAAGGCTTGGGGCGCAGCCTCGCACTGGCCTCAGCACACGACAACAACCAACTGATTTTATTGGATAAAAACCTGAAAGGCTTGAATCACCTTTATGACACCCTTGTCGACTCCGATGACTACCAAGCGCAACCGGCTTTGTTTCCAATGGATTTGCTCGGCGCAAACATCGAGCATTACGGGCAACTGAGAACCACATTGGAAAATGAATACGGCCATCTTGACGGGGTGTTTTTGAATGCCGCGACCCTACCGGCCTTTACGCCGGTTGAGTATTTCGATTACATCCAATGGTACGAAGTGCTGCACACCAATTTGAATGCCAACTTCCATCTCATTCAGCAAACACTGCCTTTATTACGCGCTGCAGACGCCGGGCAATTGGTTGCAATATTGGATGGAAACCTGGAAGACAATCCGGCTTATTACGGCGCTTACGGGGTGGCCAAAGCCGGGCTGGAACAACTTATGAAAACCGTGGCGCTCGAAAACCAGAAAAGCCCCCTGCGCTTTTACAGCGCCAAACTCGGTGCTTTTCAATCCAATACGCGCAGCCGTCAGTTCCCGAGTGAGAACCCCGAGACCATTCCGACCAGTCAGGTTATCGCCGCCGAACTCCTGAAAGCCTTGCAAGACGATTCCACGACCGATTCTCTGCAAAAGCTCTAAAACCGAAAAACGCCCAGGCCTGGGCGTTTTTTTGCAATTCAGTCAATTTAACTTGCGTTTCGCCTTTTCAGAAGGCCGTTTCGGTGATTACGCCGACGGCGTTTTATGCGCAGCCACCCATGGCATCACCCACATTTGGTACAAAGACGTGAACAACATAATCGTCGCGGCAATGCTGTAACCAAAGCCACCGATAATCACAAACCAGGCAAACTGCGGATTCATCTTCGTTAGCCACCAGGACGCGATGTCCACCACCAAAAATGCAAACGGAATAAAGATAATCACCGCCTTCACCCAGCGATTAAAGCCAACCGCCATCGAAAAAATATAACCAACAAAGAAGAAAATAAACGAAATACCGAACAGGTGGATATGCGAAACCCGTGTTAGAGAAGTAATGTCCGCGCCCTCATCCACTTTGGCGATGTCTTTCATGGTGTCGAATTGAGAAACATTTGGCAGAGACTTGATGTGTGCATGACACATGGCGCATTTTTGCATCACGATCGGCTGAACAATCGGCTCCCATTCCGATTCCTTCGCCCCGTCACGCGCCCACTTAATCAATGTCATCCGTTCTTCCGGCGTGGCTTTGTCTTTCATCGACCCGTTCAGTTTCGACTCCAGCTTGGAGCCGGTTCGATTCCCGTAATAACTGTACACAATATCATCGACCGAAACCCCGAATTTACCGTCCGCCATACCGTGCGTCAGCAGTATTTGTCCGCCGGCCATCAACAGCCCTAGCCCCACCACCATAATGTAGCCGGTGAACAGGGCTTTTAACGGAATACTGAGTTCGGGCAGCGACCAGTTTCGGGTAGCATTCATGATCAAATCTCCTCATTATCGGGTTACAATCGGTCTGGAAACTTATGCTGTGCAAACGGCCGGATGTGTTTTTATTTGGGTTTGAATCCGCCTGGGAAGGGCGTATGATGTTACGCAGCATTAACACCTTACAAACTATACAACTTTTTAGCCGAATGTTTCATGAATTTGTGCTGAGATTGCGCAGAGCATTGGTTTCACAAGGAAATTTTCGAAGAAGCGTCGTATCGGTGATTACGGCCGACTGAGAAAATATTTCTTGTGGAATCAAGGAACAAGCAAAATCGGTGCAAATTTGTTAAATATTCGGGTTAGGAGAACATCATGGCAAAGCGGCGTTATATTCGATTTTTTGACGAAATCGGAATTGATGATATTCCATTGGTGGGCGGTAAAAACGCCTCCTTGGGTGAAATGTTTCAGGCTCTGACGCCGGTCGGCGTTCCGGTGCCAAACGGTTTTGCCGTCACCGCCGAGGCTTATCGAGCCGTGTTAACGGAAAACGACTTGTGGGACAAGCTTCATGACATTCTTGACCCGCTCGACGAATCCAGCGTAACCGATTTAGCCGAACGTGGTCAGGCCGCACGGCAATTGGTTTACCATGCCGATCTGCCACAAGCGTTGATCGACGAAATTCTCGACGCTTATCACGTTTTAAGCGACTGTTTCACCACGCCGATTACCATGGCCATTCGCAGCTCGGCAACGGCGGAAGACCTGCCCACCGCCAGTTTCGCTGGCCAACAGGACACCTATCTTAATATCAGCGGTGAAACCGCCCTGCTCGATGCCTGTAAACGCTGCTTTGCCAGCTTGTTCACCGACCGCGCCATCCATTACCGAATCGACCAAGGGTTCAATCACTTTGATGTCGGACTGTCGATTGGCGTCCAAAAAATGGTGCGCTCCGATTTATCCGCATCCGGCGTGATGTTCTCGATCGACACCGAAACCGGCTTTAAGGATGCGGTGTTCATTACCGGTGCTTACGGTCTGGGCGAAAACGTCGTTCAAGGCGCCGTCGACCCCGACGAATTCTATGTCCATAAACCAACCTTTGAACAAGGCTACCGAACCGTATTGCGACGCCACCTTGGCGCCAAGAAAATCAAAATGATTTATGCCGCGGACGCCCATAAATCGCCGGTGCGCAACATCAGCACCTCCCTCGCCGAACGCCAGGCTTTCTGCATTACCGACGAAGAGGTTCTCAAGCTGGCGGATTACGCCATTCGTATCGAGAAACATTACAGCGACAAAATCGGTTACCAACGCCCCATGGACATTGAATGGGCCAAAGACGGCGACGATGGGCAGCTGTATATCGTCCAGGCCCGCCCGGAAACCGTGGCTTCTCAAAAGATTGGCACCCAATTGAAAACCTACCAAATTTCACCGGAACCGGATGCTCAAATTCTGGCGACAGGCCGCGCCGTTGGCAGCAAAGTCGCTCATGGCCAGGCCCACGTAATCCAAGATGTCGCTTACATCGACCAGTTCAAAGCCGGCGAAATTCTCGTCACCGACATCACTACGCCGGACTGGGAACCGGTGATGAAAATCGCTTCAGCCATCATCACCAATCGCGGCGGACGAACCTGCCACGCCGCCATTATTGCGCGTGAACTGGGCATTCCGGCGATTGTCGGTTGCCCCCAAGCCACCAAGGAGTTGGAATCCAATCCCGAAATCACCGTTTCCTGTGCCGAAGGCGATACAGGAAAAGTCTATCTCGGCAAACAACCGTTTGAAATCCATGAAACTGACCTGTCCGATTTGGAGATGCCGAAAACAGACATCATGCTGAATCTAGGCAATCCGGCACTGGCCTTTCAAACCAGTTTTATCCCAAATCAGGGCGTCGGGCTGGCCAGAATGGAATTCATCATTAATGAATCGGTCAAAGCCCACCCTTTAGCGTTACTGCAACCGGAAAAAATAACGGCCAAAACCATCCTGGAACAGCTGACCGACCTAACCCGCGGTTACGATAGCGGCAAAGCCTTTTTCATCGACAAACTCGCCAGCGGCATCGGCACCATTGCTGCGGCTTTCTATCCGAAACCGGTTGTGGTCCGCCTGTCGGACTTTAAATCCAACGAATACGCCAGCCTGCTGGGCGGAAAATATTTCGAACCGGATGAAGAAAACCCGATGTTGGGCTATCGCGGCGCATCGCGTTATATTTCCGAGGCGTTTGAGCCGGCCTTTGCTCTGGAGTGCCAAGCCATCAAACACGTGCGCGAAGAAATGGGATTCAGCAATGTCATCGTGATGATTCCGTTTGTGCGGCGTGTGGTCGAAGCGCAAAAAGTGATCGAAACCATGGAAAAACATGGTTTGAAACGTAATAAAAATGCGTTGAAAATCTACATGATGTGCGAGATTCCCAACAATGTACTTGAAATGGACGCCTTCGCGCCCTACTTTGACGGTATTTCCATCGGCTCGAACGATTTGACGCAGCTGGTGCTCGGTGTGGATCGGGATTCCGCTTTGGTCGCGGACAGTTATGACGAACGTGCCGAAGGCGTGAAAACCATGATTAAATGGGCCGTTGAAGGGGCTAAACGCAATGGCCTGCACTCCGGACTATGCGGTCAGGCGCCGTCGGATTATCCGGAAATGGCCGAGTTCTTGATTGAACTGGGCATTGACTCCATCAGTTTGAATCCGGATTCGGTGTTGAAAACCATGCAATGCATTGCCGAACTGGAAGGTCAGGCCAAAACCTGATTGAACGTGAAAGCACTTTCCTGAAAAGTCGCCAGGCCTGGTGACTTTTCATACTCGCTTGAATTAAAGTGCTGGTGCCTCTGGCGGACGATTAAAGGCCTGTTTAATCAACTCCGGCGCGGAATCCAACAGCTTGCGAGTGTAGTCATGCTGCGGGTTCAGCATAATGTCTTCCACCGGGCCCTGTTCGACAATCCGCCCTTCTTTCATCACCGCCACCTGATGGGCGATGGCGGGAATAATCGATAAGTCATGGGTGATGAACAGATACGACATATGATATTGCTGCTGCAATCGGTTCAACAGCTCCAACACCTGCGCCCGTACCGATACGTCCAAGGCGCTGGTCGGCTCGTCACAGATAATCAACTCCGGCTCCACCGCCAAGGCGCGGGCAATGCCGATGCGCTGCCGCTGCCCGCCGGAAAACTCATGCGGGTAGCGGAACTTATGTTCCGGCAGCAGCCCGACCTGTTCCAACAATTCATCAATGCGCGCATCCTGCTCGGCCGGCGTTTTCGGGCCGACCTTCAAGCTGTTCATGCCTTCACGGATAATGTCGCGAATTTGCATTCGCGGGTTCAGCGCCGAGAACGGGTCCTGAAAAATCACCTGCACCCGTTTGCGAAACGGCTTCATATGACGTTCATTCAACGGCAGCAAATCGACGATTTCCGATTCAGTATGAAACTCCACTTCGCCGAACGTCGCGTCCACCAACCGTAAAATCGCCTGCCCGATGGTGCTTTTGCCGCTGCCGGATTCGCCGACCAGCGCCAAGGTTTCCCCGCGATTAATCGCCAGATTGACGCCGTCCACCGCTTTCACATAGCCGACGGTGCGCTGGAAAATCCCTTTTTTAATCGGAAAATGCACTTTCAAATCGCTAATACGCAACAAACTGCGCGCTTCCGAAATCGGCTTGTACGTCAGTTTCGGCACGGCATCGGCCAGCAGTTTTTGAGTATACGGATGGGTCGGTTTGGCAAAGAAGTGCGCTTTATCGGCCTGCTCGACCAATTCACCTTGCTTCATCACCGCCACGCGGTCCGCCATTTCGTTGACCACGCCCATGTCATGGGTAATGAATAAAATCGCCAGGCCTCGCTCATCGCGCAACCGTTTCAGCAGTTCCAGCACCTGGGCTTGAATGGTAACGTCCAAGGCGGTCGTCGGCTCGTCGGCAATCAACAAATCCGGTTCACAGGCCAGCGCCATCGCAATCATTACGCGTTGCTTCTGCCCACCAGACAATTGGTGCGGATACCAGTCGTAACGTGCCTCCGGGTCGGGAATGCCGACTTCCTCAAACAGGCTGATCACCTTTTTGCGAGCGGCCTGACGATTCATTTTTAAATGAACCTTCAAGGCTTCCGCGACTTGATCCCCCACTTTCATGACTGGGTTCAAGGATGTCATCGGTTCCTGAAAAATCATCGCCACTTGCTGACCGCGCACTCGCTGCATTTTCACTTCCGGCAACAAGAACAGACTTTCGTCGTTGAGCACAATTTGCCCGCCGGTGATGTCCAGTGCTTCCGGCAGCAGACGCATAATCGCTAATGACGTCAGGGATTTGCCGCTGCCCGATTCCCCGACCAACGTGAAAATTTCTCCCGGTTGAATCTGAAAGCTGATGTTTTTGACCAGCGAAGTGTCACCGGCTTTGATTGCCAGGTGTTCAACGCTCAATACGGGTTCTTGTGATGCCATAGATTCATCCTAACATTATTTCTGATTACGTGGATCCAGCACGGTTTGCACTCGATCCGAGAATAAATTGGCGGCCAGCACCAAGATAAACATAAAAAAGAAAGCCGAAAACAGCGACCACCAGACCATCGGTTCCCGCGCCATTTCCAAGCGTGCCTGGTTGATCATATTTCCCCAACTGTGCATGGTCGGGTCCACCCCGACGCCAACATACGACAAAACGGCTTCCGCCAACACCAGGCCACTGAAATCCAGCACCACCGCAATCAATACGATGTGCATTACATTCGGCATGATGTGACGGCCGATGATGCGGAAGCGGCTCACGCCAAAGGCTTTCGAGGCCGTGACATAATCGACTTGGCTGATTTTGAGGGTTTCGGCGCGAAGCAATCGGCACAGTCCAGTCCAACTGGTCATGCCAAGAATAAAAATCAGGAAGAGCAATCGAATGTCCGCGCGCTCTTCCGTGCTGCTGAACCATTCCGGATTGTTGCTCATAATTGCTTGCATCACCAGGACGGCGGCGGCAATCAACAAAACACCGGGAATCGAGTTCAAGGTGGTGTAAATGTATTGGATGACGTCATCCACCCAGCCGCGGAACAAACCCGCGCTGATGCCCAGAATCAACGACAGCGGCAACATCACCAAAGTGGTCAGCACCCCGATCAACACGCCGGTGCGGATACTTTTCAAGGATTCGTACAACACATCGTTGCCCACCTTGTCGGTGCCGAACACATGGTAGAAGAAACTGAGGTGATACAGCCAAGCTAAAAAGACAACCACCAGTATCAGCGTTAAATAGCCGGTCCGCCAAGGCAGGCGTGTTTGGTTAAGCCATACTTGGCGGCTGTAAGCCAGTAACGACAGTCGGTGAACCCGTGAGCGCCACAAGGCGTGCAATAAAATCAACAACAAACTGATCAATAACCCGGCCAAAGCGGCTTCCAAACTGGCCTGAACAATCGACACCGGTTCCACATGCTTCAAGGGACGGTAACGCTGTTCGACACGGCCATCGTCGCCGACTTCCAAACTCTTGTTGTATTCGGTCGTCGCAAACGGCGCGGAGTAAGTGCGTTCCTGATCACTCGCCAAATGCGGTAAGGCGGTGTCCAGCACACTTTGATTATCCGATAACAGCGTGGACGACGCGTCGACGCGGAAGTGCACCGAATCCATCAGAGCAATCAACAAATACACCATCAACAGAATCGCGGAAATCATTGCCAAACGCGATTCGAAAATCTGCAGCCATTGTTGACGCACCTGCGGTGAACGGCTGATCAAACGCGCCCACACCAGCAAGGCCAGCATCAGCCCCCAGATCATGTAATCCGTCCAAAGCATTTCCAAGCTGATGCCCATCATCCGTCCAACCTCACTCTCGGGTCAAACACCGTATAGGAAATATCGGTGAGAATCAGGCCGATGATGTACAATACCGAACCGAGGAACACCATCGACTTCACGATGGCGAAGTCCTGCGCATTGATGGCGTCAATCGTATAACTGCCCAGGCCTGGAATACCGAAGAAGGACTCCATAATCAAGCTGCCCATGAACAAGGTCGGAATCACCACCACCACGCCGGTCAGAATCGGCAGCAGCCCGTTTTGCAATAAATGACCGAACAGCAATTTGATTTCAGACAAGCCTTTGGCCCGAGCCGTGCGAATGTAATCCTTATTGATTTCTTCCAGGAAAATGCTGCGATACCAACGCACGCCGGCACCCAACCCGGCGAAAACGCCGATGGCCACCGGCAAAATCAAGAACTTAAAGGCATCCCAACCTTCGCTGTAACCGGAAATCGGCACCCAGTGCCAAATTTTGCTGAACAGCACCTGGCCGGCGATGATGTAGAACAGCCCGGAAATCGACATAATCGCCACCGCCACCATCATGGTCACGCTGTCGAGCACCGACCCTCGAAACAGGACAATCAACAACGCCAGTGAAATATTGGTCACCAAACCGATGAGAAACGTCGGTAAGGCAATGGCCAAGCTCGGCCACATGCGTTCCTGAATGTCGGCGGAAATCTGCCGACCGTCATCCGACTGGCCGAAGTCAAAAGTGAAAAGCTTAACGGATTCATTCACAAACAAGGTATCGGTCAAAACGCCCAGGCCTGGTGCTTTTTCATTATAGAACAGCGGCTTGTCGTAACCGTGGTCCTGCTTCCAGGCCTCGATCATTTCCGGCGTGGTCTGCTTAGCGCCCAAATGAGTGCGCGCCATATCGTCCGGAGTGTTCACCATGAAAAACAGTGCAAAAGTAATCAGGTTCACGCCGATCAAAATCGGAACGGCGAACAACAAGCGTCTTACGATATAAGCCAACATTTACGCGCCTCCCGAGTCATGCGTTTCAATTGCGGTTTTTTGCCGTTTTTGATAGGCACGTACCAGCGGGTAAATGGACACCAGTAACAGGACCAGCACTAAAATCAATGGCCACAACACCGGCGGATTCCATTCAATCTGTTTTTCCGCTCGAAGCTTGGGATCCAAACGCTTGTATTTTAAGGTGTTATTCGCCAACGGGTTCGCCCAGGCATTGTGGTACCAACTGTGATACAGCGCCAGGCTTTTCGGATTAAAGCCCCAAGACCAAGGCGCGTCCTGTTGCGCGATGCGCACCATTTGACGAATCAATTCTAAACGCTCCGGCCCGTTTGACATGGTTTTGATTTGCTTGAACAAACGGTTGAATTCCGGATTATCGTAATTGGCGTAGTTGATACCCGCGCCCTTGTTTTTAACGGTGGCCTGCTCGCCATCCAGCAGGAACAGGAAGTTTTCCGGATCGGGGTAATCCGCGTTCCAACCCCAGGAAAACATCTGCCCTTGCCCGGTGCGCATTTTGTCCTGAAAACGATTGTAATCGGTGGCGCGAATCACCAGCTCAATTCCCAGCTTGGCAAACTGCTTACGGTACCAATTAAGCTGTGATTTGCTGTTCGGGCCAGTGGCCGCCGTATCGTAATGCAACACCAAGGGGTCGCCGTTCGGTTGACGGCCATTCGGGTAACCCGCTTCGACCAGCAAGCGTTTGGCTTCTTCAATCGATTTGCGTTGCGGACGACCGTTTCGCCAATCATACACAAACGGATCCATGCCCGCCTTGCCGGGTTCAAAACCGAAAATACCCGGCGGAATCGGGCCTTGCGCCGCCACCCCACGCCCGTTCAGGAAAATGGAAATGAATTCTTCCTCGTTCAGCGCAATGCTGATCGCTTGACGCAGTTTGCGCTGCTTCTTACTGTAGCCGCCGACCACCGGGTCAAGCATATTGAAGCCGAAATAAAACACAGTGGGTTCCACCACATTCAGAAAGCGAATGCCTTTGTCCCGCATCTCGGGGGTCAAACTCAAATCGCCGCCGGAAGAAACCGAAATCGCCTGATCGAAGCTGTCCGAACTGACACCGGAGGCATCGTAATACCCTTGCAAGAACTTATTCCATAACGGCACACTTTCCTTTTCCAGGGAATAGATGACTTCCTTAATGAACGGCAGCGGCTTTCCGGCATCGTTCAGCAGATTCGGATTCGCATCGTCCGGCAAGCCGTCGGTCGGGTAAAAACCGTGGTGGTAATTCGGGTTAGCCAACAGGCGCATGCGACGGTTCGGGTCATTTTCCACCAATTGGTACGGGCCGGTGCCGACCGGATAGGTGTCCAATGAAATATTCTTTTCCGCCAGGCCTGGCTGATCGTAAAACACCTCCGCTTCCCAAGGAATCGGCGCGAAGAAATTCATGCTCAACCAATACAGAAATTGCGGATAAACCCCATGAATGCGGATGCGCAATTCACGGTCCGACACCACCTGCACGCCGGGTAAATCCTTCTGTCTGAGCTCGGGTACCGTTACCGGTTGCGCCGACACCGCTTTCGAAAACGATGCCATGCCGACAATCAGCGGCTTCATCGTACCCAGAATCGGCGAATGATTACTGGTCACCGCCATACGCTTGATGGCATAAGCATAATCGTCCGCGGTCAAAGGACGGGTATCGGTTTCGGTGAAATCTTCCAAGGTTCGAATGCCTTCCAACTGCTCGTTGGTAAGCGACACCAATGCCGGTTGCCCCTGCGCATCTTTGACAAAGGCCGGATGGGGTTGGAAATAGATGTTGGGTTTCAGCTGCAGCCGATATTCCGAAAAGGCAACCTCGCCGGAATCCTCCGACACCACTTCCCCGGCCTGATTTAAAAAGGTCACTGTGGGCATTTCCGTCAGGGTCAAAGGCTCAAGGGTATAAGGGCGTTTCAAATAATGGTATTGCAGCGGCGGTTCATAGACCTGGCTGATAATCGACCACTCGTTGGCATTATAAGAAATCACCGGATCAAGATGTTTCGGGCGGGATGAAAAAGCCGAAAACAGCACCGGCTCTTCCACTTGCGACAGTTCATAAGGATTGTTCCAACGGCTGCCGTCACAGCCGGAAAAAAACATGATTACCGATAAAATCACACTGATTTTTAAGAAGTTACCAACCACGCTTCATCCGCTTTATAAGAGAGATTTGAATCGACTCGACATTCCGACTAGGTTATCAAAATTACGAATGGTTTTTCAAATAAAAAGAAGATCATTATAGCCCGATTTTAACGTTATAATGACCCAAATTATTTTTGTACATTTTTCGGAAACAACCTAGTAGAACAAAGGAGTCAAAATGGGATTTCTTGCGGGAAAAAAAGCCCTGATCGTCGGGGTCGCGAATAACAAATCCATCGCATACGGTATCGCCAAACAAATGCACGAACAAGGTGCGGAAATCGCCCTGACCTATCAAACCGAAAAACTGAAAGGTCGCGTTGAGAAAATCGCCGAAGAACTGGGCAGCAGCATCGTTCTCCCTTTGGACGTCACGTCCGACGAACAAATCGACAACGTCTTTGCCGAACTGGGCAAACAATGGGACGGTTTGGACATTCTGGTTCACTCGGTCGCTTTCGCACCGCGTGAGGAATTGGAAGGCCGCATGATTGACGCCTCAACCCGCTCCGGCTTTTCGGTGGCGCACGACATTTCTGCTTACAGCCTGACAGCTTTGACCAAAGCCGGCTATGACATGCTGAACAAAAACAACGGTTCGGTCCTCACCGTCTCTTACCTGGGTGCGGAAAGAGCCGTTCCAAACTATAACGTCATGGGCATCGCCAAAGCGTCTCTGGAAGCAACCGTACGTTACCTGGCGGCCGACTTGGGACAAGATGGTATCCGTGTTAATGCCGTATCGGCCGGTCCGATCCGCACCCTAGCGGCTTCCGGCATCAAAGACTTCCGTAGCATGCTGGATAAAGCCGCGGCAGCCACGCCACTGCGTCGTAACGTCAGCATCGAAGAAGTCGGCAACACCGCCGCGTTCCTATGCTCAGACCTGGCATCAGGCATCACCGGTGAAATCACTTACGTGGATGGCGGTTACAACACCACAGCCAGCAACTGATATCATCAAAAAATGGCCAGGCCTGGTCATTTCATACAAAAGCTCCGCAAGGGGCTTTTTTTATGCCTGAAGCACGGATAGAAAATACCGTAGAAAACAAAACCGCAAAGGCCTGTGAAAGGTTATTTTTAAATAAGAAAAAGGAAATCGAGAATCGATAAATGGCGGAGTGGACGGGACTCGAACCCGCGACCCCCTGCGTGACAGGCAGGTATTCTAACCAACTGAACTACCACTCCGAACAGGGATGATGATTGGAAATCATCGAAATAATAATGGTGGGTGATACTGGGCTCGAACCAGTGACCCTCGCCTTGTAAGGGCGATGCTCTCCCAACTGAGCTAATCACCCGAATCGTAGAAACAATTCGAATCAGTGCAAATAATGGCGGAGTGGACGGGACTCGAACCCGCGACCCCCTGCGTGACAGGCAGGTATTCTAACCAACTGAACTACCACTCCGAATCGAATCAAAACTGGTGGGTGATACTGGGCTCGAACCAGTGACCCTCGCCTTGTAAGGGCGATGCTCTCCCAACTGAGCTAATCACCCAACTCTGATCTATTCTTTTGCGCTTGAGGCCGTTTCAGACGCTGTCTGAGCTTGCCTCAACTGATGGGCGTATTATAAGTACTTAAGCGACGTTGTCAAACAATTTGGATGCTTTTTTTACAAATTTCTGACATAAAAAAAACCCTCAGAATTTAACCTATTGATTTGATTAAATTTGAGGGGTTGTGACAGCTATTAAGACAAATTCGGTCTTAGTTAACAGCGTCCTTAAGTGCTTTACCAGCTGAGAACTTAGGAACTTTTGCCGCAGGGATTTGCATTTCTGCACCTGTTTGAGGGTTACGACCAGTACGTGCTGAACGCTCACCAACTTTAAAAGTACCAAATCCAATGATGGCGACTGAATCACCTGAGCTCAAGGCTTTTGTAACAGTGGACACAGTTGCTTCTAGCGCTTTAGCGGCATCTGCTTTCGTTAAACCTGCTTCTTCAGCGATCGCACTAACTAATTCGGTCTTATTCATGATGTGAGTTTCTCCATAAGTATTAAGTATTCTTTCCACCCAAATTAAGGCTTGTGGTAGTTATATCAGCGTTCAACATTTACTGTCAAGCCTGTTCAGAGGAAAAATTTACAAAATTAATGCCTTTTCTGACCTTTTTTAAGAATTTGCTTGGAAGTTTCTTTATTTGCAATGATTTTGTCCATTTCGGCATCTTTCATGCTAATGTCCGCAAGCGCCTCTTCATCGTCGATTGCGGGCATGGATTCCAATGCAATCTTAAAGACTTCGTCAATCCATTGCACCGGATGAATGTCCAAACCGGCTTTCACTTCCTCGGAAATTTCCGACAAATCCCGGACATTTTCATACGGAATCAAAACGGTTTTAATGCCGCCTCTCGCCGCCGCCAGCAATTTTTCTTTCAAGCCTCCAATCGGCAAGACTTCACCACGCAAGGTAATTTCACCGGTCATGGCCACATCGGAACGTACCGGAATTTGGGTCAGGACCGACGCAATGGCGGTACAAATCGCAATCCCCGCGCTCGGCCCATCCTTTTTAATAGCCCCTTCGGGAAAGTGCAAATGAATATCTTGTTTTTCATAGAAATCGTCTTCCAACCCCAATTCTTTGGAACGGCTGCGAATGACGCTCATCGCGGTTTGCGTCGATTCCTGCATCACACTGCCCAATTGACCAGTCGAGGTATTTTTCCCCTTTCCGGGCATAGCCGTGGCTTCAATGCGTAATAAGTCACCGCCAACACGTGTCCAGGCCAAACCGGCCACTTGCCCGATCTGATTTTTTTCTTCCGCCAGACCGAAACGGTATTTGGCGACACCGAGGTATTTTTCCAAATCCTCCGGCATCACCTGAATCGGCGCTTCGGCCTCGCCCGTAACGATTTCCTTAACCGATTTACGACAGATTTTCGCCAACTTCTGATCCAACAATCGCACACCGGCTTCGCGGGTGTAGGTTTGAATAATCTTCAAAATCGATTCACGCGGCACTTCAATTTCGTCTTTTTTCAAGCCGTGATCTTTCATTTCACGCGGTAACAGATGTTGGGAAGCGATATTAAGCTTCTCATTTTCGGTGTAACCGGCTAAATCGATGATTTCCATTCGGTCCAACAACGGTTCCGGAATATCCATGGAATTCGATGTTGCCACAAACATGACGTCGGACAAATCATAGTCGACTTCCAGGTAATGGTCGTTAAACGCCTTGTTTTGTTCCGGATCCAATACTTCCAGCAACGCACTGGCTGGATCGCCGCGCTGGTCACGCGCCATTTTGTCAATTTCGTCCAACAAGAACAGCGGGTTCCGAGTTCCGGCGGTTTTCATTTTTTGAATCACACGTCCCGGCATGGCACCCAAATAGGTTTTACGGTGGCCGCGGATTTCCGCTTCGTCTCGCACACCACCCAATGACATACGCACGTAATGACGGTTGGTGGCTTCGGCAATGGAGCGAGCCAAAGAGGTTTTACCGACCCCCGGAGGCCCCACCAAGCACAGAATCGGCCCTTTCATCTTTTTAACGCGCTTCTGGACTGCCAAATATTCAATAATCCGTTCTTTGACTTTTTCCAAGCCGTAATGCTGTTTATCCAAAATCGCCTGAGCTTTATTCAAGTCTTTAGAAACACGGGTACGCTTCTTCCACGGAATCGCCACCAACCACTCAATATAAGTGCGAACAATATTGGCTTCCGGCGATTGCGGTGACATCATTTTGAGTTTTTTCAACTCTTCTTCGGCCACCTTCAAGGCATCCGGCGTCATACCGGCCGCATCGATTTGTTCTTTCAACTTGGTCATTTCGCTGACGCCGTCTTCCGAAGCTTCGCCCAGCTCTTCGTGAATCGCTTGCAGCTTGGTGTTCAAATAGAAGTTTCGCTGGGTCTGATCCATCTTTTTCTTAACGCGCGAATTAATGCGCTGTTCAGACTCCAACAAATCGATTTCGGTTTCGATGGTACTGAGAATGTGTTCCAAACGATCATTGATGGACAAGATTTCCAGCAACTGCTGTTTTTCTTCAATGCCCAATTTCAAATTCGCGGAAATGGTATCCACCAAACGATTCGGTTCAGTCGTTTTTTGAATGCTTTTCTGGACTTCAGATGGAATCTTTTTCTTCAAATCCGCATAATCCTGAAAACGCTCTTGAATGGTGCGTACCAGAACCACCCCATCGTTATCCAAGGTTTCGTCCGACTCCACTTGCTGAATGTCACCGGTCAGGAAGGACTCTTCGTTGTTCAGCCCCAGCAATTCAAAACGTTTAACCCCTTCCACCAGTACCTTCAAGGTTCCATCCGGCAATTTCAGCAATTGCAGAATATTCGCCATCACCCCGATGCGGTAAAGGTTATCGATGGTGGGCGTTTCCTCGGTGGCATTTTTCTGGGTAATCAGAAAAATCTGCTTATCTTCTTTCATGGCCGCATTCAATGCATTCATTGACTTCGGGCGACCGACAAACAACGGCACCACCATCCCGGGAAAAACCACCACGTCGCGTAAAGCTAAAACAAACACGTTGGTTTTAAATTCAATTTGGTCTATGTCCATAATGCGTTCCAATCTTTTTTATCGTTATTATCCACGCGTCCACGCAGTGGCAACCGTTAACTACCCGGAGACTTTTTCGTCCGACTCGTGGTACATCAGCATCGGCTTTTTACTGCCTTTGATAACGGCTTTGTTAATCACAACTTTCTCGACATTTTGCATGCTCGGTAGGTCGTACATGGTATCAAGCAAAGTTTTCTCCAAAATGGAGCGTAACCCACGCGCACCGGTTTTACGTTCGATCGCCATTTTGGCGATTTCCGTCAAGGCATCCTTACGAAACTGTAGTTCCACGCCTTCCAGCTCGAACATTTTCTGATATTGTTTGACCAAAGCGTTTTTCGGTTCGGTCAGAATTTGAATCAAGGCTTTCTCATCCAACTCTTCCAAAGCCGCGACCACCGGCAAGCGCCCGACAAATTCCGGAATCAAACCGAACTTGACCAAATCTTCCGGCTCGATGCCCTGGAAACGTTCCGACAATGATGCCTTGGTGTCTTGCGACTTCACCTCAGCCGAGAAGCCGATGCCTGTATTCTTATCCGTACGCTGCTCGATAAGCTTATCCAGCCCCTCGAACGCCCCACCGACGATAAACAGAATCTTCGAGGTATCAACTTGAATCATATCCTGGTTCGGGTGCTTGCGCCCGCCCTGCGGAGGAATGTTCGCAACGGTGCCTTCAATCAGTTTCAGAAGCGCCTGTTGAACCCCTTCGCCGGATACGTCGCGCGTAATCGATGGGTTTTCCGATTTACGGGTAATCTTATCGATTTCATCGATATAGATAATGCCTCTTTCGGCTTTTTCCGCATCGTTGTCACAACGTTGCAACAGTTTCAGCACAATGCTCTCAACATCTTCCCCCACATAACCGGCTTCGGTCAGCGTGGTGGCGTCGGCGATGGCGAATGGGACATCCAGCAAGCGCGCCAGAGTCTGAGCCAGCAAGGTTTTACCGGAACCGGTCGGCCCGATCAGCAAAATATTACTTTTGTTCAGTTCGACATCGTCTTTCTGATAACCGTTTTGTAAACGCTTGTAGTGGTTATACACCGCCACCGACAGCACTTTTTTGGCGTGGTACTGGCCAATGACGTAGTCGTCCAGAATTTGGCTGATTTCATGCGGCGTCGGCAAATTATCCAACTCGAACGCATTCAATTCTTCTTCGCCGAATTCCTCTTTAAGAATGTCATTACACAGCTCAACACATTCGTCACAAATATAAACAGAAGGGCCTGCAATCAATTTTTTCACTTCATCCTGCGCTTTACCGCAAAATGAACAATACAACGTTTTTTCACTCATCCGACTGCCTTTTCTTTCTATTAACGACGTGTTAGTACTTTATCAACCAAACCGTAATCACACGCTTCCTGCGCGCTCATGAAATTATCACGATCCGTATCACGCTCAATCACATCCAACGGCTGACCGGTGTGGTCGGCCAAAGCCTGATTCAAACGCCCTTTAATTTGCATAATCTCTTTTGCATGGATTTCAATATCCGAAGCCTGCCCCTGGAAACCACCCAACGGCTGGTGAATCATCACACGGGAATTCGGCAATGCAAAGCGCTTGCCTTCCGCGCCGGCGGACAGCAAAAACGATCCCATGCTCGCTGCCTGGCCAATGCACATGGTGCTAACATCCGGCTTGATGAATCGCATCGTATCGTAAATGGCCATGCCCGCCGTTACGCTTCCGCCCGGTGAATTGATATAAAGATGAATATCCTTATCCGGGTTCTCGGATTCCAAAAACAGCAACTGGGCGACAATCAAGTTCGCCATCTGGTCTTCGACTTGTCCGACCAAAAAGATGACGCGTTCTTTCAGCAAACGGGAATAAATGTCGAACGAGCGTTCTCCCCGGCTCGTTTGTTCGATGACCATTGGAATCAAAGCGTCTTGGATCGGTGTTGAATGCATTCAAATAAACCTTTATTTTTATTTAGTTTTTATTTCAAAGACCTGAAAACAGGCTCGAAATTTCAATTGTTTCGTCAAAAAGTTACCGTATAGATGGTTCTATCTTAGCTTTTTATCAGGCAAAAAAAAACTTAACTTTGTTACAAAATTACATCATTTTGCAACAGAAGTTAAGTTTTTTACAGACGTTGAAAAGCGGTTAGGCAGCTGGGCTAACAATCTCTTCGAACGATTTTGAAACTTCTTTGACTTTGGCGTCTTTCAAGATGGTGTTGGCAATCTCTTTTTCCACCAAAATCGCATCGATTTCTTTCTGAGCCTGCGGGTTCTTCGCATACCAGTCGATCACTTCTTTCGGATCTTCATACGCCGAGGCTTGATCTTCGATAAACGCTTTTCTCGCTTCTTCCGTCGCTTCGATTTTGTTTTCTTTGATGACTTCACCTAGAACCAAACCGATTTTGACACGTTTTTCCGCGTCAGGCTTGAAGGTTTCCAACGTCAAACCGATGTCTTCCGCTTTCAAACCTTGTTGTTGGAATTGTTCGACCTGACGCTGCATCAACGCAGACGCTTCTTGATCAATCAAGGCTTGCGGCAATTCAACGTCCACTTTTTCGGACAAGGCATCCAAAACAGCGGTACGGTTTTGGTTTTCAACTGCGCGTTGCAACTCTTTTTCCATGTTGGAACGAATTTCGTTCATCAAAGCTTCTTCAGTCCCTTCTTCGATACCGAAGGACTTAACGAATTCTTCATCAATCTCTGGCAAGACTTTCTTTTGTACCGAGTGTACCGTAATGTCAAATGTAACGGTTTGCCCTTTCAGCTCTTCAGACTGATAGTCTTCCGGGAAAGTCACTTCAATGGTTTTTTCCTCTCCCTTTTTCATGCCGATAATTCCGTCTTCGAAACCTGGAATCATACGACCGGAACCCAGTTCAAGAGGTACGTTTTCGGCTTTGCCGCCTTCGAACTCAACGCCGTCTTTCTTACCGACGAAATCAATAATAACCTGTTCACCATTACGGGCTTTTTTAGCGGCGCTGGCCGTTTTCCAAGCCATTTTTTGTTCACGCAGCTTGGTCATCATGTTCTCAACGTCTTTATCCGTGACTTCGGACTTAACGGTTTCCACTTTCAATGTCGAGAACTTCGGCAATTTGATTTCCGGGAAAACTTCGAATGTCGCCGAATAGATGATATTACCGTCTTTCTCATCCAGCTCTTGGAACTGTGGGTAACCGGCGATGTTCAAAGATTCTTTCGCAACCGCTTCATAGAAAGATTGCTGAACCGTTTCACCCATCATTTCTTGACGAACTTGACCGCCATAGCGTTTTTTCACAATGCTCATAGGGACTTTTCCAGGACGGAAACCATCCATCTTCACCGTACGACGCATTTGGGCTAAACGGCTTTCAACTTTACTGTCTAAATCACCCGCTGGCAGCGTGACGTTAATTTTGTGTTCAAGGCCTGTTTCCGGCTTTTCTACTGTTACTTGCATGTGTTTAATCTCAAAAATTAAAATCCAGTTCGTGAACAGAATTACAACATCCCGTTCGGCGGTTTATTCTCTAACTAAAATAAACGCGGAATTATACCGATTTTATTAAATTAATGAAAGACATAGCCGGAAATTAATGCGCTCTTCCACCAAATAGCGCGACTGTGATAAAATTAATATATTGGGTTATATGTAAAATATATTTATAAACGCTTATATATTTAAAAGAGGCTAACAAAGATGGTTATTGAAAAATTCATGATGCTGATGGTCGGCACAATGGTATTGCTGTCCGCAATTCTGGCGTACGTTTACACTCCGGCATGGTTGCTGTTGACCGGTTTCATCGGTCTAAACCTGTTGATTTCCGGTTTGACCGGATTCTGCCCGATGGTGTACATCCTGCGCAAGTTCGGTCTAAAGCACGGCTGTGCTTTCCGTTAATCGCTAAACGGCGTCGATACCAAAAAGGCTGCATGATGCAGCTTTTTTTATTGGGATTTACCAGTTCTCACCTTTCAAAAAGCATCATCATTGAAAATTATCGGTAATCTCCTCGATTTCCGCTTCCAACAGCAGCCACTCTTCTTCCAACGTTTCAATATCAGCGGTTAAGCGCGCCTCGTCTTTGAGCAATGCGGTCAGTTCTTCGGAACGACTGGCCTCGTACAAACCGGAATCTTCCATGGTCGAATGAATGTCACTCAGCGCATTTTGCGCTTTCGACAAGGCATTTTCCACCTGGGTCAATCGCTTGGTTTGTGCACGTGTCGCTTCTTTCAACCGCTTGCGGAACTGAGCGTTTTCCTGACGCTGGGCTTTTTTGTTGACCGCCCCGGCGTCATCCGAAGAATCACCAGGCCTGGCCGAAAGAGCCGCTTTTTCAGCTTTGATGCTTGCCTGCTGCTCTTTCAAACGTTTTAAACGCTGCTGCAAGTAACTTTCCAGATCACCGGCATAGCGTTCCACCCGCGTATCGTGCACCCACCAAAACTGATCGACAATACTCGACAATAAATGCTGATCGTGCGTCACCAAAATCAAAGCGCCGGAAAACTCCTGCAACGCCATTTCCAGCGCATCTCGGGTTTCCATATCCAAATGGTTAGTCGGTTCATCCAAAATCACCAGGTTCGGTTTTTGATACACCATCAGTGCCAGCGACAAACGAGCCTTTTCGCCGCCGGAAAACGGCTTGACCGGCGACAAGGCTTTGTCATGCCCGAACCCGAAACGCCCGAGAAAATCCCGCGCTTCCTGATCGGTAATGTCCGTCATCATTTCCTTGCCAAGCGCCAACATATGCGCCAAAGGCGTTTGATTCGGATTCAATGCCTCCAGTTGATGCTGTGCGAAGTAACCGATTTTCAAGCCTTTACTGTGTTTGACCACCCCGCTTTTCGGTTGCAGCTCACGAATCAACAGTTTCAATAACGTCGATTTCCCGGAGCCGTTCACCCCGACCAATCCGATGCGGTCACCGGCACGCAACACCAAAGAAACTTCCTGCAAAATCGCAGTATCACCGTAACCGAACGCCAGTTGTTCAACATTCAACATCGGGTCCGGTAAATGATCCGGTTCGGCTAAATGGAACTGAAAGGGATTTGTGGCCTGCACCGCGGCCACTTGCTCAATGCGCTCCATGGCTTTGACACGGCTCTGCGCCTGTTTGGCTTTGGAGGCTTTAGCTTTAAAGCGTTCGATAAAGGACTTCAGATGTTGCATCTGCTGTTTCTGCTTATCGTGCAGCGCCTGCTGCTGCATCAGTTGCTCGTTGCGCTGACGTTCGAAGGCCGCAAAATTGCCGGTAAAATAGTGGATTCGCCCTTGATCAAGTTGCGCAATGCCCTGCACCACTTCGTCGAGAAAATGGCGGTCATGGGAAATGACAATCACGGCACCGGAAAACGATTTCAACCACTGCACCAACCAGGAAACCGCTTCGATATCCAAATGGTTGGTCGGTTCATCCAGTAAAAGCAAATCCGCACGCTGCATCAACGCTCGCCCCAATTTCAGGCGAACCTGCCAACCACCGGAAAAGGCTTCCAGCGGTTTGTCGAAATCCGCTTCCTTGAACCCTAGACCATACATCAATTGCTGGGCTTTCATCGGCACGTCATAACCGTCAATGTGATCCAGTTCATCGTAAGCCGCTACCAACCGGTCATGATGATTATCTCGCTCGGCTTGCTCGATTTTGCTTCGTGCCTCAGCATACAACGTATCGCCGAACATCACGTAGTCCAGCGCTTTCATGTGCAGGTGCGTTTGTTCCTGCTCCACATATCCCACTTGCCAGGCGTCCGGCATGGCGATGCTGCCCGCATCCAACGGCACCTCGTTAAGAATCGCTTTAAGCAGCGTGGATTTCCCGGCGCCATTGGCACCAATCAAGCCGATTTTTTGCCCAGGGTGAATGACCAGTGAAGCATTTTCCAACAGGACTTTCGTCCCGGCCATCAAGGTTACGGATTGAATATTGAGCATATCAGGCGGACGTCACCCCTAGATCCGGCGCGACAAAATGCCCTTCCGTCAGTTGATACTGCCGATCCATTTTCGCAGCCAGCTTCAGGTCGTGCGTCACCACCAACAAAGCCGTTTCAAGCTCTTGATTCAATTCCAACATTAAATCAAAAACCTGTTGTGCCGAGGTTTCATCCAAGTTGCCGGTCGGCTCGTCCGCCAACACACAGGCAGGACGCGTAATCAAGGCACGGGCAATCGCAACGCGTTGACGCTCACCGCCCGACAATTCGGCCGGCTTATGCGCCATACGATGCGATAAACCGACCCGTTCCAGCAAGGCTTCGGCTTCTTGCTGTGCTTGATGCGCCGGTTTTCGGGCCACGCGCAACGGCAACATGGTGTTTTCCAGCGCGCTGAGTTCCGGCAACAAGAAATGAAATTGGTATACGAAGCCCATGTATTCGTTCCGCAGCCGACCGCGTTTGACTTCGCTGAGACGGGAAAAATCCTGCCCCATCAAGCCGACTTCACCGCCGGTCGGTGTATCCAATCCGGCCAGCAGATGCAGCAAAGTACTTTTGCCGGAACCCGAACTGCCGACAATCGCCACCTTTTCATTGGTTTTCAGTTCGAAATCCAAACCTTTGATGACCGGCGTCACCAGTTTGCCGTCACGGTATTCTTTTTCCAGATTCATGGCATGAAGAATGACATCACTCATAACGCAAAGCCTCCGCCGGTTGAGTTTTGGCCGCGCGTCGGGCCGGATAAATCGTCGCTAACAAAGTCAGAATAAACGCCAGGCCTGACACCACCCAAACGTCCTCCCAATGCAGGTCAGACGGAATTTTGCTGATGTAATAAATGTCCGCCGGGAAGAATTTAAAGCCGAACAGGTTTTCAATGAACGGGACGATGACATCGATATTCAGGGAAATGGTCACCCCGCCGACAATGCCCATCAAGGCACCGACAATCCCGATAATCAAACCCTGCACCATGAAAATGGTCTGAATACTGGCCGGACTGGCACCAATAGTACGCAGCACTGCGATGTCTTTCTGCTTGTCGGTGACCACCATCACCATGGTCGACACGATATTGAACGCCGCCACCATAATAATCAACGCCAATACAATGAACATCATGCGCTTTTCCATTTCGATGGCTTTAAAGAAATTGGCGTGTTGTTGCGTCCAATCCCGGATATACAACACCTGATCGATGTTATCCGCAATTTCGTTGCGTACCGCCCGCACCGCGAACAAATCATCCAAACGCAGTTGCAATGCCGACACGGCATCGCCCAACTTGAACACCCGCTGAGCATCGTTCATGTGCACCAGCGCCAAAGCACTGTCATATTCATGCATGCCCACCTCGAATAAACCGGACACCGTAAAGCGCTTCAATCTCGGCATAATCCCCATTGGCGAAATCGATGCCTGCGGCGCGACCAAGGTGACCTTGTCCCCCACCGACACCCCAAGACCATTTGCCAATTCCGTGCCGAGAATGATGTTGTAATCTCGAGATTTCAAATCATCCATCTGACCGTACACCATTTTAGACTGCACGTCCGCCACCTGACCTTCGTACTTAGGCAACACCCCGCGAACCAAAACGCCTTTGACCCGGTCGCCAGCCGTCAACATGCCCTGACCCATCGCATTCGGCGCCGCGCCTTTTACATGCGGCAAGGTTTTGACAATACCGTACAAATCTTGCCAGTGATGCAAACGCTCGCCACGTTCCGATAGCGTCATATGAGCGGTCATGTCCAGAATACGGTCTCGCAGTTCCTGCTGGAAACCATTCATGATCGACATCACCGTCACCAAAGCCGTTACCCCTAAGGCAATCCCGATAATCGACGACAGCGAAATAAACGAGATAAACCCGTTGCGTTTTTTGGCCCGGGTGTAACGCGTCCCCAGCAGCAGTTCGAATGGCAGTTTGAACATAAAAAGACTCTTACTTTAATCCTGCGTATTCACGGGTTGGAACACCGGCAGTCCGATATTGAACTGCACCGCCCAGGCCCGCAAGATGAAAATCACTAAAATCGATACAATGACCGAAACGTCGACCGACACGCCCCAACCGACCATCAGCAGCAATAAGCTGATGCCGACAAAGGACGCCGTGGCATAAATTTCTTTACGGAAAATCAGTGGGACTTCGCCCATCAGCACATCGCGAATCACCCCGCCGACCACTCCGGTCATGACCCCGGTCATGATTACAATCGGGTCGGACAATCCTAAGGCCATCGCCTTTTGCGCCCCGATGACACTGAACACCGCCAACCCCAACGCATCCAAAAACAATAACAAGCGTGTCGGTAAACTGCGAAAGCGTGCGTAGAAAAACAAGAACAAGGTGGAAATCACCACCACATAAATATAGATATTTTCCGACAACCAGAAAACCGGCTGATCCAGAATCAAATCACGCAAGGTGCCGCCGCCGACAGCCGTCACCATCGCAATGACAATGGCGCCGAACAAATCAAGTTGCTTTCGGCTGGCGGCCAGCAGGCCGGTCATGGCAAACACGACGGTTCCAAGCAGGTCCAGATAATGAAGGGTGGCGGCTAAATTCATGGCGCTTATTATAAAGCAAAGACTTGCGGCAATGATGACTTTAAACGTTAAGCCATTTCACTGAATGTCGCAAACAAAAACGCCCTCACAAGGAGGGCGTTTTCAGTGGCAGACGAAAGCGTCTTATTTGTCGGATTTCAAACGGTTGATACCCAACATTTTCATGATGTACTTCTGGTAAATCGGCTCGGAGTTACCGGCTTTCATATTACGGATGAAGTATTTTTCAAACGCGATTTTCGCCAAGTGAACCCATTTACCACGTTTCGCCCACGTCAAGTTACGCGGTGGAATCTGTGGCAAGGCCACAAACGCGGCACCGGTATCGCCCATATCGGCCAGACACACAGTGTTCCAAGTCGGCTCTTCGTGTGGCTCTTTACCTTCCAGGTTCGCTTCAATGTTATGACAAATGGCGGTCACCATCGACTCGATCATCAAACCGGTTTTTGGCGTTCCGACAGGAACTGGCGTCGCTTCAACCGGAGGAATGGCGATCCCAACACCCAATGCATAGATATTGTGGAACGCCGGGTTACGGCTATAGCTATCGACTTTAACGAAACCACGAGGGTTAACCAAAGGACCACCCATGTTTTCAGGCTCGGCCAATTCTTGCAGGAACTTGGAACCTTTAAACGCCGGCAACATCATGGAATATTTGAACGGCAGTTCGTGCTGATCGATGACGTCACCTTTATTGTTGTGCTCGTCGACATACATTTTACCGTCTTCGATTTTGGTCACTTTTGCGTTGCAAATCCAGTTGATGTGACGGTTACGCATTTCGGTTTCCATCAACCCTTTGGAATCACCAACACCACCCAGACCCAAGTGGCCAATATAAGGTTCGGACGTTACAAACGTCATCGGAACCTGGCTACGAATCTTACGCTTACGCAAATCGGTTTCCATGATCATCGCGAACTCGTAAGCCGGACCGTAACAGGATGCGCCTTGTACCGCGCCCACAACGATTGGGCCAGGGTTTTCGCAGAATTCTTCCCATTGTTCAAACGCTTCAGTCGCGTGCGGTGTCGTACAAACGGAAACCGTATTCCCGCCATGGCTCTTCGGACCAAACCCTTCGATTTCCTCGAAAGCCAATGCCGGACCGGTGGCCAGAATCAGGTAGTCGTAGTCCATTTCGCTACCGTCATCCAAAGTGATTTTGTTGTTCGGAGCATCCAGCTTCGTCACAGTCTGGTGGTAAAACTCAATGCCTTTACGCGTCAAATGCGGTTCCAATTTAAAGGAAATGTCTTCCGGCTTACGCCAGCCAACCGCCACCCAAGGGTTGGACGGGACAAAATTGAACTCGTCGATTGCGTTTACGACTTTGATGGTATGCTCTTTGCCTAGGTGCTTACGAACATCGTAAGCCATCGGTAGACCACCGGTGCTTGATCCTACTACAACAATTGTTGCCATTTTTCGTTCCTTTTCATTCGTATCTCTAGAAATTGCACTTAATCGTCAAACAAGAATAAGGTTTTAGGTTTCAGACCCCGAAAACTCTGAATCCCGCTGTAACATCAAGCGCTTATCTGATTTTTTATTTGAGAAATCCGAGCCGGAAGTGGGTGCCGTCTTGAACAAGACGCCCTATCCGAGCTGTATTCTGAGTTACCACAGACTTCTTGACCGGAAATAATGAAGCATTAATATTCAAATTAAAAATAAATTTTTCGTATATTGAATAATAAGTTTTACTGATTTTGTGGAATAAATTTTATTAGCGGTTGTTTTTCGCTTTTTTCAAGCCCAAGGCCGGCAGCCAAACCAAGACAATATAAGACGCCAATAAAACCGCCAAAAGGGTAATCAAACTTGCCTGTTGCACCAATGAATTTTCGTTGAAACTCAACACCAATAGTCCGGCAATCAGAATTTGTGTCGTGGCCCAAATCGGGCGCCCCACGCTGGCTAACGCAAACCGATGACAGGATTCCACATCGTTAAAGTAACCGCGTTTTGATTTCAAGTAACGCGCAAAGTAATGAATGGCATCATCCAATACTATCCCGAGCGGCACAATCAAAATAACCGCCGAAATCGATTGGAAATTCTGCACGGAAAAATACGCAGTCAAAACCAAAATAACCGACAAAACACTGCTTAATAGGGTCATCAAAGTTATTTTAAGGTCATGCCAAAATACTAATAACACCACAAAACTCGTGGCTAACATCACGCCCACCGCATTGAGGTTATCCAGCTTGCGCCACAGATACACGGCGCTCATCACCACCACCAACGCCGACAACCACAACATGAGCGTCACCCATTTCGGATAGGTCTGAAATTTTTCCGCCAAACCGATAAACCCGTGGCGGTCTTCATAATGCCCGACGCGGAACTCCAAAAACCAACGCAACAGAATCAGCGGCAAGCCCGTCATCAGCATCGCATAACTCACTAGCGCGCCTAGCAAGACAACCCAGGCCGCATCCAGCAAACGGGCATCGTAAAAAGCCGCGACAGCAAACCCCAAACCGGTCGTCAGGTTCGACAAAAACACCGGCGCGGCATTCATATTCAATGCTTCGGCTAAAGCATCATGTTGAAACCCGCCCCGCGCCATTTCACGCAACAAGGCCGCCATCACATGCACCAAATTGCTCATCATCAGCGCCAACACCACCACCATGCCCAGTACCGACGTTTCAGTCAACGCCAAGCCGAACCAGCCCAACAACCCGAGTACCGCGCCCAACACCGCCAAACTCAGCCCAAACACCAAAACGCCGGTCTTGACCGAATCCATGACCTTGACCGACACCCCACCCATCAAGGCCAACGCCAACCAAACCCACATGAAATTCATTTGCTCGAATAAGGCCGGTGACTTGAACACCCCGGCCAGTGCCAACAACCAAGCTGCCGCGAACACCACTGCGCTCAAGACATAATGGTGTGCCAAAATCTGTACCCAGTTGTAAGCCCAGCGACCGTTCATGATTCATTCAACCTTTTTGCTTATTGATACGATGCGATTCATTTAAACTGATGTTTGCGCGGCTATTATGGTGCCTGAAAGCGCCAGTTGAAAGCAATATTTTGATAAAATACCGTCATTTTTCAAACCAATACAAACCCAAAGTCATAGAAAATCGCATGCCCAAACCCTACTCGTTGCTGGAAGCCGATCAGGTTCCACTAAAAGGCCAGACGTCACACTGGTCGCTCAACACCTCGGCCGAAGACGCGCTCGTCATCATGGAAAAAGCCCGAAACCACCCAGGCCTGGTGGTTTTGCTGACTCAGGACATGAGCGAAGCCAATAAATATGAAGACGCGCTGAACTTCTTTTCCGAAGGCGACCTTTCGATTCTGAACTTTCCGGAATGGGAAACCCTGCCCTATGACCAGTTTTCACCGCATCAGGACATCATCTCGCAACGCCTGCGCACGCTCTATCAACTGCCGCAAACCCAAAAAGGCATTTTGATCCTGCCGGTCAGTACCCTGTTGCAGAAAGTGGTTCCCCATACGTTCATCGAACAATACACCTTTATATTAAAGTGTGGCGATACCCTCGACATCGAACCCTTTACCCAACGTTTGGAATCCGGCGGCTATCAACGCGTCAGCCAGGTGATGGAACACGGCGAATTTGCGGTGCGCGGCTCGATTATCGACCTCTTCCCGATGGGCAGCCGCACGCCTTTCCGATTGGACTTGTTCGACGACGAAGTCGAAACCATCCGCTGTTTCGACCCGGAAACCCAGCTCAGCACCGAGCAGATTGACCAAATCGAACTCCTGCCCGCCAAGGAATACGACCTCAACCCGGACGGCATCACCTTATTCAAACAACGCTTCCGCCAAACCTTCGGTGACGAATCCCGCAACAGCCTGTTGTACCAAGCGGTTCATAACGGCCAGACCGTTGATGGCCTGGAATATTACCTGTCATTATTTCACCCCGAAACCGCCACGCTGTTTGATTACATTCCCGAAAACAGTCTGTTCTTCAGCCAACCGGCCATTCAGGACGCCATTAAACAAAACTGGCGCGATTACCGTGAGCGGTATCAAATCGCACAGCACAACCCGGATTATCCGGTACTGCCGCCGGAAGAACTGATTCAATCCGAAAACGACATTTTCAGCGCCCTGAAAAACTATCATCGCATTCAACTGGAGCGCATCGCCTCCGGCAAAAACCAAGTGGACTTCAAAACCCTGCCGGCACCGGATTTAAATGTGCAGGCCAATAGCGAATACCCGATGGCCAAACTCAATGCCTTTCTGGATCAATTCCAAAGCGAATACGGCGGCCGTATTATGTATTGCGCCGAATCCACCGGACGCCGAGAAACGCTGTTAACACTGCTCGGAAAACATACTGAATTTAAAGGAAAAGTCCCGAAAATCGTCGATGATTGGAATGCGTTCAAACACAACGATTTACCACATCAAATCGTAGTCGGCCCGTTGGAAGAATCCATCTTCACACCGGATTTCTGCCTGATTTCCGAAGCGCAGATTTTCGGCCAAACCGTCATTCAGAAACGACGCCGTAAGCGCAAACACTCCGAATTCGACACCGCCATCTCCAACCTCATCGAACTGGACATCGGCAGCCCGATTGTGCATTTCGACCACGGGGTCGGCCGCTACCTTGGCCTGGAAACCATGACCATCCAAGGTGAAGAACACGAATTCCTGATGATCGAATACGCCGGCGAAGCCAAATTGTACGTGCCCGTCACCTCGCTGCACCTCATCAGCCGTTACACCGGCGCCAGCGCCGAAACCGCACCGTTACACAAACTCGGTTCCGACAAATGGGACAAGGCCAAACGCAAAGCCGCCGAAAAAGTCCGTGACGTCGCCGCCGAACTGCTCGACATCTACGCCCAGCGCGAAGCCAGGCCTGGTCATTCTTTCGAAACCGACGAAGAAGCCTACGCCCGCTTCAGCGCCAGCTTCCCATTCGAGGAAACACCCGATCAGGAAGCCGCTATCGATGCGGTGGTGCATGACATGCAAGCCAGCAAACCGATGGACCGCCTCATTTGCGGCGACGTCGGCTTCGGCAAAACCGAAGTGGCCATGCGCGCCGCCTTCATTGCCGCTTACGCCGGCAAACAGGTCGCGGTTTTGGTGCCCACCACCCTGCTGGCGCAGCAACACATGGAAAACTTTAAAAACCGTTTTGCCGACTGGCCGGTGCGCATTGAAGGCTTATCCCGTTTCCAAACCGCCAAGGAAACCAAACAGATTCTCGAAGCGGTTCAAAACAAACAGGTCGATATCGTCATCGGCACCCATAAGCTGATTCAGGGCGACATGAAATTCGACAACCTCGGCCTGATTATCATCGACGAAGAACACCGTTTCGGCGTGCGCCAGAAAGAACAGCTCAAGAAACTCCGCACCGAGGTGGACGTGCTCACCATGACCGCCACACCGATTCCAAGAACCCTGAACATGGCGATGAACGATTTGCGTGACCTGTCGATTATCGCCACGCCGCCGGCCAAACGTCTGGCGGTGCAAACCTTCGTGCTGGAATGGAACCCGGATGTGGTCAAAGAAGCCTGTCTGCGTGAAATCCGTCGTGGCGGGCAGATTTACCTGCTTTACAACAACGTCGACCGCATCGAACAGATGGCGGAAGACATGCGCGAACTCCTGCCGGAAGCCAAGGTGGACGTCGCCCACGGCCAAATGCACGAGCGTGAACTCGAACAGGTGATGCAGAATTTTTATCACCGTCGTTTCAACATTCTGGTCTGCACCACCATTATCGAAACCGGCATCGACATTCCAACCGCCAACACCATTCTGATTCACCGCGCCGACAAATTTGGCCTGGCGCAATTGCATCAGTTACGCGGCCGTGTCGGACGTTCGCACCACAAAGCCTACGCCTATATGTTCACTGCCGGTAAAAGCCTGATGACCGCCGATGCGGAAAAACGCCTCACTGCCATCGCCAAGCACGATACCCTCGGTGCCGGGTTCATGCTTGCCAGCCATGATTTGGAAATCCGTGGCGCGGGTGAACTGCTGGGCGACGGCCAATCCGGCCAAATTCAGGAAATCGGTTTCGGTCTCTATTCGGAATTGCTGGAACGCGCCGTCAAATCGTTAAAATCCGGCAAACAACCCGAGTTGGAGGCCAAGCTCCACACCGGCGCGGAAATCGAACTCGGTTTACCGGCCTTGATTCCGGAAGACTATCTGCCGGACATCCACACCCGTCTGGTGTTCTACAAACGCATCGCCAGTGCCGACAACACCAACGGCTTACAGGAACTGGAAGTGGAAATGATCGACCGTTTCGGGCTGTTACCGCCACAGGTCAAAAACCTGTTCGAGGCCACGCGTGTCAAGCTGTTGATTGAACCGCTGAACCTGAAAAAACTGGAAGCGTCCGAGTCGATGATTCGTATCCAATTCGGCGACAGCCCCAACATCAACCCGGTGGAATTGATTAAATTGATTCAAAATCACCCGAAGAACTATCAACTAAAAGGGCAAACGGAATTAAAATATTTCGATACAATGCCTGACATGAAACAACGAATCGACGCCATCGAACTCATCGTGGCCACCATTTCGAACAAGGACACTTAAATGCATACACGATTGTTTTTCAGCTTGATGACGGCTTGCTTTCTCAGTCTGGGCCTTGCCACCAAAGCCCAAGCGGAAGACCTGCCGAAATATCAAGTGGAACTGATTGTTTTCGAAACCCTGGCCTTGCGTGGCTGGACCGAAGAATACTGGCATGAACCGGACCCGGTCAATATTGATGGCACGGTTAACCTCACCACCCTTCCGGCCAGTCGTTTCATGCTGGAAGGTGAAGCGAATAAAATGACGCCGCAAAAAGGTTATCACATCCTCTATCACACCAGCTGGGTGCTGGAAGGCAAGCCGGAAGACAAAACCAAACCGATTCTGATTGAAGCTCTGCCGGACAAAAGCTATCAATCCAAACTGCTCGGCACCTTGGTGTTTTACAAATCCCGTTACGCCCATGTGCGTTTGGATTTGGAACTGGACCGCAAAATCCCATTGCGCATCCGCGACGAATTCGCCGTCAACCAGAATGTGGAAGAAACCGAGTTACCGGAGTTTTGGCGCTTTCAGCTAAAAGAATCCCGCAAAATCAAATCCGGCGAACTGCATTATTTCGACCACCCGATTTTCGGTGCGCTGGTCAAAATTCAATACCTCGGACGCTAAGCGTTCAAACATGATGACCGAATGGTTTCGCCATTCGGTTTTCAAACGCCCTCCCGCTTGCCCAATCCAGCCGTTTCAAGGCTTTCTCAAGCCTTCATCCATCAAAACGTGACACCATAACAGCCACGCTTAAACACACTTTCAATAAGACCGAACGGCGTTTTTGACGCGGTTTTCAAGAGGAAAAACGATGAACTCCCATCTTAAATTACTTTACTGGCTGGCTCTGCTGGACGGTATCGCTTTGCTGCTATTGGTCTTTGTCGCCGTTCCCATTAAATACCAATTCGATTGGCCTTACGCGGTCAAGGTGCTTGGGCCGACGCACGGCGTTTTGTTTATCTCTCTCACCCTGACCATGTTGTCCGCAGTGGCGAAAAAGCTAATTCGACCAGGACTGGGCGCTTTGGTCTTTGTCGCGGCCTTGATTCCGCTGGGCGCCTTCTATGCCGATTACCGTTTGAAAAAGGCGGTCACGCAAGCCTAAACCGGAAGTAACCAAAATCACCAGGCCTGGTGGTTTTGGGTGTTTAAAAACCAAAGGCTCCAAAATAAAAAAGCCGCTGAGAGTTATCCCAGCGGCTTTTTTAATAGGTTACTCTTTAAAAAGTAAACGCTTACTTATCCGGCAACACCAAGTTCAATTCCAGCACTTCAAAGCCGTTCGCTTCATCCACCGAAATCTGCAGTTGATCCTGGTCGATGTTCACGTACTTGGCAATCACTTCCAGAATCTCTTCACGCATTTTCGGCAAATAATCCGGTGCTTTACGTTCAGAGCGCTCGTGCGCCAACAAAATCTGCAAACGGTCTTTTGCGACATTTGCCGATTTCTTCTTTTTCTGTCCAAGTAAATAGTCTAGTAACGCCATAGCTTACTTCCCGAAAATTTTCTTGAAAAGGCCTTTCTTTTCAGCCGTTAAGAAACGGTGTTCTTTCTCTTCGCCCAAGAAGCGATCCACCACATCTTCATACGCCAACGCCGCATCGGAATCTTTGGTCAGAATCACCGGTTCACCGGAGTTGGAGGCATTCAACACCTGTTGCGACTCCGGGATCACACCCAACAAACGAACATTCAACAAATCCGTCACGTCTTCAACCGACAGCATTTCGCCGGTTTCCACTCGTTCCGGGTTGTAGCGCGTCAACACCAAGTGTTCAACAATCGCCTCATCGCCGTTCTCCGCACGACGCGACTTGGCTTGCAAAATGCCCAAAATACGGTCGGAGTCACGCACGGAAGACACTTCCGGGTTGGTGACCACAATCGCTTCGTCCGCGAAGTACAGCGCCAATTGCGCGCCTTTTTCGATACCGGCCGGAGAGTCACAAATAATGAAATCGAAACCGTCTTCTTTCAGGTCTTCAATGACTTTTTCCACGCCTTCCTGTGTCAACGCATCCTTATCGCGGGTTTGAGACGCCGCCAGAATGTACAGGTTATTGATGCGCTTATCGCGAATCAACGCCTGTTTCAAAGAAGCTTCGCCTTGCACCACATTAACGAAATCGTACACCACGCGGCGTTCGCAGCCCATAATCAAATCCAGATTACGCAGCCCCACATCAAAGTCAATGACCGCGACTTTATAGCCCTTTAACGCCAGGCCGGCTGAAATACTCGCACTGGTCGTGGTTTTACCCACGCCACCTTTACCAGAGGTTACAACGATTACACGTGACACCTAAGCTTCTCCTTGAAATGAAAATCGCCCGTCGAAACGACCGGCGAATAAAAACAAATTCTCAAAATTATAACGGACTTGATGGGTTGCGTAAATTTACTCGTGACAAAAGTTTGCAAACCGTCACGATTACGCCAGAATATCGGTATTGAACACCAACTTCCCGTCCTGAAGACAAATCTCCACAAAACCGGATTTATAGGCCTCGTCGATATCTTCCGACAATTGATACATTCCCGCGATGCACACCAGTTCCGGGTTCAACTGTTTGGCAAAAATCCGCGCCGACGTATCGCCCGACGAACCGGCAAACACTTTACCCATTACCTTACCGAATACATGCACATGGCCGTCCGCCACCACTTCCGCACCCGGATTAATCGGCCCCATGACAATCAAGTCACGGTCCTTCGCATAAATCTGCTGGCCGGAACGCACCGCGCCGTTCACCATCATCGCCGTTTTCAAACCAGCTTCTTCGGCCGCCGCTTTCGGTTTGCTTGCGCGGGCCGCTTTCGGCTTCTCTTTCGGGAAAATCGCCAGGCCTGCATACTCCGCCTGTTCTTTAATACTCTCGTCTTCAGTACGAATCCCAATCGGAATCATCTGCTGCTGGGTTAAATACTCCACCAACAACGCCAAAAAGGTCGGGTCTTTCAATTCAATTTGCGGTTCCAATACAATCGGAATCCCCACAAAAAAATCCGGCGCCTGGCCGATTTTCGCCGCAATCGCCTGCTTGGTATCATCAATTTGATCGGAAAAAAGATTTAGAACGGTTAAGGAAAGGATTGAGCCTTTTAAATCGATTATTTTGCTCATAGCGTAAGGTCGAACCTGAAACAATTAAAGAAGGGAATCTTACTTGACCCGCGAGGTTCCGTCAAAGGCAAATACCGAAGAATGTATGGATAAATACTGAAAAAATAAAACGGAGGAAAGTAAAGCTTTGTAAATGGTGCCCAGGGCCGGAATCGAACCGGCACGGTGTTGCCACCGAGGGATTTTAAGTCCCTTGCGTCTACCAATTTCGCCACCTGGGCGGGCAAGAAAATAATGAGGATTACGAAGAACCGAAAAATGGAGGCGGAACCCGGAGTCGAACCGAGGTCCACGGATTTGCAATCCGCTGCATAGCCACTCTGCCATTCCGCCATTTGGAGCGGGAAACGAGGATCGAACTCGCGACCCCAACCTTGGCAAGGTTGTGCTCTACCGCTGAGCTATTCCCGCATTCGTAATGAAGGCGTATTATAGGGCGAGACGGAAAAATTACAAGCTTTTTTAACGAAAAAACCCGAATCTGTGACGGAAAATGAACCGCCCAGTATTCGGGTTTTCAAAATCAAAACGCAAGTTATTGATTAGTGTGAATCTTTTGCATCCTCGGATGACGTGTCCAAAATCACCGGCAAGGCGGCACGCCCGTATTGATACCAGGTAATAATCGTCAGAATCGCGGCGAAGTACAACATTGGGAAGCCCAAGGTGCCCCAATCCACGCCCCAAAGTTCGCCGCCATACAGCAACCAGGTCAAGGCCGCCAATTGCGAGGCGGTTTTGACTTTACCCAAATTGGACACGGCCACCACTTCACGGGCATTGTTTTCCGCCATCCATTCCCGTAAAGCGGAAATACTGACTTCACGCATCATAATGACGATGGCCGACAAGGTCACCCAGATGTTTTGATATTCCACGGCCACCACAATCAAGGCGGCGGCGACAATCAACTTGTCCGCCACCGGGTCGAGAAAGGCGCCTAGTTTGCTGCTGACATTAAGTTTACGTGCCAGGAATCCGTCGAACCAGTCGGTAATGGCGGCGATCATAAAGGCCAACCCGGCCCAGAAACGCGCATCCTCAATCGGTGCGTAGTAACAAATCAGGAAAACGGGAATCAGCAGTACGCGTGACCACGTCATCATCATAGGTAAGGATTGCAGGGACATAAAACTCTAAATCTTTTTTATTTCAGCTGGTAAAAAGGCCGCCCGACGGACGGTTTATCGGTCAAAATCCAAAAAATATTACCATAGACCCGCGTGAGTATGGCAATAAATAGTGGGGTTTCGTAAAAAGTTCATACCCCTAAATTGATTGGTGTCATAAATGGGGCGAATGAATTCCGTGCGCTTTACGGCTCAGATTTCACCGTGGAAGAAATCGTAAATGGTCTGGGCGATCTTCTGACTGATGCCGGGCACTTTCTGCAACTCGGCCACCGCCGCGTTTTTCACTTCCCCCAAACCGCCAAAATGCGTCAACAATTTATGGCGCGTTTTGGCGCCAACCCCAGGAATATCTTCCAAACGCGAATGGGTTTGTGCTTTTTGACGGCGGCTGCGATGGCTGGTGATGGCGAAACGGTGGGCTTCGTCACGAATGTAATTGATTAAATGCAAGGCGATATCATCGGCTTCGAGGTCAATGCCTTCTTCATTAAACGGCGTGTACAAAATCTCCAGGCCTGCCTTGCGCCCTTCTCCTTTGGCGACCGATACCAGCGGCACATTATCCAGCTCCAAAGCTTTGAACACCTCAATGGCCTTATTGAGCTGGCCTTTCCCGCCGTCGATGACAATTAAATCCGCCATCGGCAAGCCTTCTTTTTTCACTCGACTGTAACGGCGTGTCAGCGCCTGATGCATGGCGGCGTAGTCATCGCCCGGCTGAATGCCTTCGATATTGAACTTGCGGTAAGCGCTGCTGTTCGGGACGCCTTCGCTGAACACCACGCAACTGGCGACGGTTTGATTGCCTTGAGTATGACTGATGTCGAAACACTCCATATGATTCGGTGGCACCGGCAAGGCCAGCACTTCCTGCAAGGCTTTTACCCGCTCGGCTTGCGAAGCTTTCTGCGTCAATTGCTGCTTCAAACCGGACGTGGCGTTGGTCATCGCCAGCTTCATCAGACCTTTTTCGGTTTGTGATTTCGCTTGGCGGATTTTCACCTTACCGCTCGCTTTGCCTTCTTGGCGTCGTTGCGACATCCAGCTTTCCAACGCGGTTTTATCTTCCAAGGCTTCCGACACCAGTAACAACTGCGGCACCGGCAAGTCGCTGTAATGCTGACTGATAAAGGCGGTAATCACTTCGTCGGCGTTCACGTCTTGCCCGCCGGTTTTCGGGAAATAATTCTGACTGCCCCACAAGTTGCCGCCGCGATACATCATAATCGACACGCACACTTGATTGGCTTCTTCGGCCATCGCGACCACGTCGGTGTCCTTGGAGCCGGGCTGATTAATCAAATGCTGGCTTTGAATGGCGCGCAACGCGGAGATTTTATCGCGATAGACCGCCGCCACTTCAAACTCGAACGCATCGGACGCCGCCTGCATTTTATGCCCCAGGTTTTCAATCACCTCAAAGCTTTTGCCTTCCAAAAACGCAATGGTGTTGGCCACGTCTTCGTCGTACTCTTCTTTGGTGACCAAACCCTCCACGCAGGGGCCGGAACAGCGTTTGATTTGATATTGCAAACACGGCCGCGAACGGTGGTTGAACACACTTTCCGCACACTGGCGCACCGGAAAAATTTTCTGGATGGCATGCAAGGTCTGATGCACCGCGGACGCATTCGGGAAAGGCCCAAAATAACGCCCCACCCTGCGTTTCGCGCCGCGGTGATAACTCAAAGATGGAAATTTCTTGCCGGTCGACACAAAAATGTACGGATAGGATTTATCGTCGCGGAACAGGATGTTGTAACGCGGTTTATGGCGTTTGATTAAGGTGTTTTCCAGAATCAAGGCTTCGGATTCGGTGTCCGTGACCGTGACCTCAATCGACGCGATTTGCGCCACCATCGCCTCGGTTTTGATAGCGTCGTGGCGTTTTTTGAAATAACTTGATACCCGCCGTTTCAGGTTCTTGGCCTTCCCGACGTATATGATCTGATCCTCGGCGTCTTTCATCATGTACACGCCCGGCCGCTCGGTCAGGTTCTTCAAAAAGGCATCGATGTCGAATTGGGTATCTACTTGCTTTGTCATTTCGGTTAGAATGGGGCTTCTTGTTCAATCAGCCCGGCGCGTGGCGGGCTGTCATAATTCAGATAATTTAGAAATCTCTAAACGAAACGACCGATTTTCGGCATTCGGAGTGCCGGCTTGCATTCCGGTTTTCGTCAGGCGATTTCGACACATTATAAGGTATTGTCAATGGAGAATCCGAATCAAAACGATGGTTTGAACCGTTTAGCCGGTGCGGCGGAAAAGTTCATCAAGCAGGAACGTTGGAGCCGCCGCTGGACCAATCTGCTGAAACTGGCCGTCGTGGCCTACATTATCGTCACCCTCGTGATGTTGACTCGCCAGATTCCGTCCGAACAGGAAATGCTCGGCACCGATAAGCATGTCGCAATCGTCAAACTGGAAGGCGCCATTATGCCGGGCACTTACACCAGTGCGGAAAAACTCAACCCATTATTGGACAAAGCCTTTAAGAACCCGAATTCCGAGGCCGTCATTATCCAAGCCAATTCACCCGGCGGCAGCCCGGTGCAATCGGCGCTGATCAATGATGAAATCACCCGTTTGAAAAACCTGTATCAAAAACCGGTGTACGTGGTGGTGGAAGACGCCTGTGCCTCCGGCTGTTATTACATTGCCGTGGCCGCCGATAAAATTTACGCCAACAAAGGCTCGCTGGTCGGCTCCATCGGCGTGCGCATGGACAGCTTCGGCTTCACCGGCCTGATGGATAAAATCGGCGTGGAAAACCGTTCCATGCACGCCGGAGAACACAAAACCTTTTTGAACCCGTTCGGCCCGATTGATAAAGAAGGCCGCGAGTTCTTCCAGAAACGCATTCTGGACCGAACGCATGAACAATTTATCGAAGCGGTTCGTAAAGGCCGAGGCGACCGTTTGAAAGAAAATAAAAACACCTTTACCGGCTTGGTCTGGTTGGGCGACGAAGCGGTTGAAAACGGTTTGATTGACGGTTTGGGTGACATGGGTTACGTGGAGCGTGAAGTCATCAAACAGACCAACACCCGTTACTACGAAACCGAAAAAGGCTTTATGGAACAGCTATTGGGCGACATCAGCACAGAAACCGCGACCAAGCTGTCTCTCTACCTCACTTCCTTGCGCTAAGCGCCATTCCATTTTCCGCCAGGCCTGGGCATTTTCAATGTCCGACTTGGCGTAAACTTCACGGTATAACCCACTGAGTTTTAGTGTTATTTTGCAGAAATGGTATAATGAATATTTCACCTAACTGCATTTGATTTTTTTATACCATGCCGACACCTGCCAAAAGAACATTCCGACGCTGGAAAAATCTGCCCTCCCGGCGATTGGCGCTTATCGTCTCCATCGCGGTATTCATTTTACTCAGTGCCGGCAGCATCTGGACCACTTACAGCAATTACAGCACCCAGAAACAGCATTTGATTCACTACGCCAGTCAGCAGGAAATCAACAGTTTCAAATCCAGCCAGAAAGCGCTGCGCATCAATGCCGACGTCATCTTCACCTCCGCCATCAATCAGGACGACATTCTTAGCTTGATGGCCAAGGCTTATCATGGCGACGCGGTCGTGCGCAACGAGGTGCGCGAAACACTCTACAACCGTCTGGAGCCGTTGTATCGACTGCTGAAATCGGAATACATCCGACAACTGCACTTCCATTTACCGGACAGCTCCAGCTTTTTGCGCTTTCACCGCCCGGCGAAATTCGGGGACGATTTATCCGACGTCCGTTACAGCATCGAGCAAGTGCACAAAACTCAAAAGCCGATTTTCGGGTTTGAGGAAGGCCGCATTTTCAACGGCTTCCGTCATGTCTATCCCTTGCATTACCAGGGCGAGTTGGTCGGCAGTGTGGAGATTTCCTTCTCCATTGACGCCATTTACCACCTCATCACCCACGACCACAACGAAGCGCACGACCTGCTGTTGAAAAAAGACCTGATCAAACACAAGGTGTTCGAAAACGAGCAAAGCAACTACGCACCGTCGGAAATCTCCGCAAACTATGTGGTGGACAAAAGCGTGCAATACCATGAGAAACGCCCAAACAGCATTTCCCGAAAACGCATTCACGCCATCAACGAGAAACTGCACGATGACTTCCAAGGCGTACTCGGCCAATGCAATGTTTGTCATTTAGTGACTAATATTAACCAAACCTATTATTTGGTCACCTTCTTCCCATTGAAAAATACCGAAGGCCAAGCCGTCGGTTACATCGTCAATTACATTAATGAACCCGGCTTGCGCATCGTGACTGAAAACTTCATGAAAATCAACGTCGTAAATGAAAGCCTGCTGTTCATTATCAGCTTACTGACCTTCTTCTACCTGCGTAACCAGATTCGTCAGAAACGTTTGTTGCACAAAATGGCGCGGACCGACAGCTTGACCAGCCTGCCGAATCGGAATGTGTTCAAACGCGCCTTGAACGAGCAGATGAAACTGAGCAAATCCAAACAGTTGCCGCTGAGCCTGGTGTTTTTCGACATTGACCACTTCAAAAAAATCAATGACACCCACGGTCACTTGATGGGCGACAAAGTGCTCAAAACCGTAGCGCGTGCCGTCGAAGACGGCTTGACCAACAAGGACGTCTTTGCCCGCTGGGGGGGTGAGGAATTCGTGATATTGTTACCCGAAACCTATCTGGAAGACGCCGAGAAAGTCGCGGAACGCTTGCGTAAAAAGTTGGAAACGCTTGATGCGCACGATCTGCACATCACCTCCAGTTTTGGCGTGACCGAACTGAAGCACAAAGACACCGCGGAAAGCCTGATGCACCGTGGCGACAATTTGTTGTATCGTTCCAAGGAAGACGGACGCAACCGCGTGACCGTCGGTTAATCCAATTCCAATAGTCACCAGGCCTGGCCGACACACCAAATAACAGACATAAAAAAACCGCCGTTAAGGCGGTTTTTTTATGGGGAAATGGCGGACGCTTACGCGACGGCCACACCGATGTCCGACAATTTCTTCGGCTCTTCCACTTTGTAGTCGGCCATTTCGTCAAACTGCAGATAACGGTAGACATCGTCGGACATGGTATCCAACATCGCCACGGCATCCATGTACTCGGCCACCGTCGGAATACGACCCAAGACCGAACACACCGCCGCCAGCTCCGCCGACCCCAGGTAAACGTTCGCGCCGTTCCCCAAACGGTTCGGGAAGTTACGGGTTGAGGTCGAGAAGACCGTCGCGCCATCGGCGACACGCGCCTGGTTCCCCATACACAAGGAACAACCCGGCATTTCCGTCCGAGCACCCACTCGACCGTAAATGCTGTAATAACCTTCTTCAATCAACTGACGCTCGTCCATCTTCGTCGGCGGCGCAATCCACAAACGGGTCGGCACATTGCCCATTTGCTCCAGCACCTTACCGGCGGCACGATAATGACCGATGTTGGTCATACAGGAACCAATGAACACTTCGTCGATTTTAGCGTTTTCCACGTCAGACATCAGTTTCACGTCGTCCGGATCATTCGGGCACGCCACGATTGGTTCTTTGATGGTTTCCAAGTCGATTTCGATCACCGCCGCGTAATCCGCATCGGCATCCGCTTCCATCAACTCAGGGTTATCAATCCACGCCTGCATTTCGTCACGACGACGCAACAAGGTCTTGGCATCCTGATAACCGTTTTCGACCATCCAGTCGATTAACGCCATATTGGATTTCAGATATTCAATAATCGGGTCTTGACCCAATTTCACCACACAGCCGTTGGCGGAACGCTCGGCGGACGCGTCGGACAACTCAAACGCCTGCTCCACTTTCAAATGCTCCAAGCCTTCGATTTCCAGAACACGACCATTGAAGATGTTTTTCTTACCTTTCTTCTCGACGGTCAGCAAACCGTCCTGAATCGCTTGATACGGAATGGCGTTCACCAAATCACGCAAGGTAATGCCCGGCTGCATTTGACCTTTGAAACGCACCAGAACCGACTCCGGCATGTTCAGCGGCATCACGCCCAAGGTTGCGGCAAAAGCCACCAGGCCTGACCCTGCCGGGAAGGAAATCCCGATTGGGAAACGGGTGTGCGAATCGCCGCCGGTACCGACGGTATCCGGCAACAACAGACGGTTCAGCCAAGAGTGAATGACCCCGTCACCCGGACGCAGAACCACACCGCCACGGCTGGTCATGAAATCCGGCAAGGAGTGTTGCAGTTTGATGTCCACCGGCTTCGGATAGGCCGCAGTGTGGCAGAACGATTGCATCACCAAATCCGCCGAAAAGCCCAAACAAGCCAATTCTTTCATTTCGTCACGCGTCATGGCACCGGTGGTGTCTTGCGACCCGACCGTGGTCATGCGTGGCTCACAGTACATGCCCGGGCGCACGCCTTCGATACCGCAGGCTTTACCGACCATTTTCTGCGCCAGCGTATAACCGTGCTCGGCTTGGGATTTATCCGTTGGGCGGATAAAGACGTCGGACGGTTCCATGCCCAGCGCTTCACGCGCTTTGTCCGTCAAACCACGGCCGATAATCAGCGGTACACGCCCACCGGCACGCACTTCGTCCGGCATGGTGTCCGGCGCCAATTCGAAAGTGGAAACCACCTCGCCCGCTTCGTTGGTAATTTTGCCGTCGTATGGGTGAATCGTAATAACGTCACCCATGTTCAAATTGTCTACTTCACATTCAATCGGCAAAGAACCGGAGTCTTCCGCCGTGTTGAAGAAAATCGGTGCGATTTTACCGCCCAACACCACGCCGCCTTGGCGCTTGTTCGGCACGTAAGGAATGTCATTCCCGAAGAACCACATCACCGAGTTCATCGCCGATTTCCGCGACGAACCGGTGCCCACCACGTCGCCCACATAAGCAACCGGATGGCCTTTGGCTTCCAACTCGGCAATGGTGCCGTCCACATCGTCCATGCGCGCTTTCAACATTTCCTTGGCGTGCAATGGAATGTCCGGACGCGACCAAGCCGCTGTCGCTGGCGACAAGTCATCGGTGTTGGTTTCGCCTTCCACTTTAAAGACGGTCACAGTGATTTGTTCCGGCATCTTAGGCTTATCCAGGAACCACTCGGCTTCCGCCCAGGATTTCAACACCTGCATGGCATAATCGTTGGTTTTCGATTTCTCCACCACGTCGTGATAAGCTTCATACACCAATAGGGTCTTGGAAAGGGCTTTCACCGCTTCTTCGGCCACTTCGGCCTTATCGCTGTCCAGCAAACCGATCAACGGCTGAACGTTATAACCGCCCAGCATGGTGCCCAACAAGAAGGTGGCTTTCACCGGGGAAATCAAATCAACAGACACTTTGCCCGCCGCCACGTCCGCCAAAAAGCTGGCTTTCACGTAAGACGCCTCGTCAACGCCCGGCGGCACACGGTTCACAAACAAATCCAATACAAAATCCGTTTCACCCGCCGGTGGGTTTTTAATCAATTCAACCAGTTGTGCTGTTTGCTCCGCATCCATCGGTAACGGTGGAATTCCTTCCGCTTCACGTTCAGCCACATGTTGACGATAGGCTTCTAACATACTCTCTCTCCAGTACTTATGATTTTTTTGGTTGGAGACATTTTATCATAGACACACCCAAACACTTAAGCCGCAGGTGCCAACAATCTAAAAAAGAATTCACACACCGTAAAACCGGGCGACCATCAGGCTGATCCGGCTCAGTGAAGCACCATGCTTTCAAACCCGTCCCAAAACAGCATCCCCAGCAGCCATATATTCAAAACCACAATCACAATCGACGCCATCCAAGCCATCATTTTAGTGCCATAGCCGTTCACCAAATCCCCCATTAAAGCCGGGTCGGAAGTCATCATCACCAACGGAATCACTGCAAACGGCAACTGCATCGACAAAACCACCTGAGACAACACCAGTAAACTCAATGGCTTGGCGCTCAATAAAATGGCCACCGCCGCCGGAATCATGGTCGCCAAACGGATATACACGCGGATTTTTAAAATATTAACCGGGCGTTTTTTAAAGAAGGATTCAAACACAATCTGCCCTGCCAGCGTGCCCGTTGCGGAACTGGCAATGCCCGACGCCAGCAACGCGATGCCAAAGGTCAGCGCCGCCGCACCGCCGAGCAATGGGCCGAGGGTGTGATAAGCTTCGTCGATATCGGTAATTAACAACCCTTTTTCATGGAATGCCGCCGAGGCCATAATCAAAATAGCGGAGTTCACGACCCAAGCGGCGGTTAACGCCAATATCGTGTCCCACTTCATCATTTTATAAAAGCGTTGTAACGCCTCCCCTGCCAAGCTGGAACGGGTTGTCACCTGATGAGAGTGCAAATACAGGTTATGCGGCATCACCGTCGCCCCCAAAATGCCCATCGCAATAAACAAAGCCGTGGTGTTCATAATCGTATCGTTCGGCACCGCCAAAGCCTTGGCCACCTCAGCCCACTCCGGTTGCACCAACCACAGTTCCACCACATACCCCAGGCCAATGGTGGCGACAAAGGCAAAAATGGTCATTTCCACCCAGCGGAACCCAAATCGTTCCAGCCAGAGAATCAGCAGCACATCAAAAATCGTCAGAAAGATGGCGGCCACCAGTGGAATCTCAAATAACAGGTTCAACGCCACCGCCACGCCTAAGAACTCGGCCAAGTCCGTCGCCACCATCGCCAAGCCCGCCGAAGACAATAAAAACGTCCCCCATCGTCCTGGGTGTTCACTGCGAATCATCTGAGCCAGATTTCGTCCCGTCGCAATTCCCAGTTTCGCACTGAGCAACTGCATCAAAATCGCCACCAGCGACGCCAACGTAATCACCCAAAGTAAGTCATAACCATAACGGGAACCCGCTTCGATGGACGTCGCCCAATTGCCAGGGTCCATATAACCCACCGACACTAAAAAAGCTGGGCCTAAAAAATACCAAATAGAACGTTGATCCGGCTGCTTCCCTGCGGCTTGAATATCCATAAAAACCTGTTTTGTTAAATAATTGTCGAAATAAATAAAGAAATAATGAGAGGCGTCATACCAAAACGAATGCTACACAAACCCCGCTCAAAGCCATTAACCAATAATTAATTAGACATTAATTAGCTGTTAATTAGTCACGACTAAAATATACATTAACAATGAAAAATATAAATTGAGAGACTATGAATATCCGGCTGAACTGACTCCAAATACATACAAACCCATTCGTTGTAAACGGACTTCAATGCTAAAATGAGTTCAAACAGTTAAGGCAAACAAGATGAATTCAAAGCCAAAATCGACCACAGCGCAAACCCCCAAACTTCGTCTCGACGTCCACAACGGCCTGACCGAATTTTCCGCCGAGCAAGCTGCGCAATGGGATGCCTTGGTGCAGGACAACAACCCCTTCCTCAAACACGGTTTTTTATCGGCTTTGGAAGCGCACGATTGCGTGGGCGAACATTTCGGCTGGTTGCCGCACCATCTCACCCTCACTTATGAAAGCCCGCACGGCGATCGCATCGTGGCCGCCCTGCCGTTGTATGAAAAACACAATAATTACGGCGAATTCGTTTTTGACCAGGCCTGGGAACAAGCGTGGAATCACGTCGGCTTGCCCTATTACCCCAAACTCGTCTCCGCCGTACCTTACACCCCCGCGCAAGGACAGCGTTTTCTGATTCACCCGCAGCTGGAAACCATCGGCAATGGCTCTTTCGACGCCGAACAACTGCAAACGCAGTTATTTGACGGCGCTTTGGCCTTAGCCGAAAATCTTAATATGAGCGGCGTTCACTGGTTGTTCGCCAACCCGGAACAGCAGGCCTGGTTGGAATCGCATAAACGGGATAACGAATACTTCCGTCACGACTGCCAGTTTCATTGGCACAATCAGGATTATCAAACCTTCGACGACTTTCTTGCCCAACTCAAAAAGAAAAAGCGCAAAAACATCCGCCAGGAACGCAAAGCCGTCACCGAAAGCGGCATCGAATTTCGTCAACTCAACGGCCACACCGCCACCGAAGACGATTGGGACAATTTCAGTTATTTCTACCAGAAAACCTTTATCGACAAATGGAGCACCCCCACGCTCAATCTCGACTTCTTCAAAGCCATCGCCCAAGCCATGCCCGAGCAAATTCTGCTGGTGCTGGCCGATTTGGACGGCCGCTGCATTGCCGGAGCCTTAATGTTCCGCTCCGACACCACGCTTTACGGCCGCCATTGGGGCTGCATTGAAGAAGTCAAACACCTGCACTTCGAAACCTGTTTTTACCAAGGCATCGACTACGCGATTGAAAACAACATTCAAACATTCGAACCCGGTGCCGGCGGCGAACACAAAATCGCCCGTGGTTTCACACCCGTCAAAATGCGCTCCACCCACTGGCTCGCCCAAAACCCCTTCCCGGCAGGCCTGGCCAGATTTATCGAAGAAGAAAAACATATGATTGATGAGTATGCAGCGGACTGCTGGGCACATTCGCCCTACAATGAAAACTAGAGTTTTTACTTAATTTTTAAAATCAAGTCGAGTAGGATAATCGTAAAAACGAAACAACTTTCTCTGATAAGAAAGTTAGGTCAAAATTCGATAACCGATCAAAAAAATTGGACGCAACCCTTTTTCATTTGGTGAATCAAATAGAAATAGTAATGCCTGCCTTAATTAAAGCGTAGCGTCCTATTTTATTAATAAATAAGAGATTTTTTCATGAATAAAGCAATTTTATTTGGTTGTTTCTTAATAACTGCTTCAATATTATCTGGCTGTTCATCAAATGGTGGCGTAAGAATTATAAATATAACTGACAGTGAATCTAAAAGTTATCATAAAGTAGTTATGCAGAAAAAAGGCGAGATAAAAACCGCGACTGTTGGAGATTCGATTTACAGAGATGTAGAGTTAATTGTTACTAAAGGATATGTTTTTACCTTAACTGAACCTGCAAGTATTAATCTAGAAAATGATGATAAATTGACTTTGAGCAGAAATCAAAAATCATCAGCAAAAACAATTTTTTCACAACAAGGTATTTTCTCTAATTTATTCTGTACCCCAAGAATTTGCTTAAAAGACCCTGTAGGCGTTGGTTCATTTAGTGAGTGGACTTTTAGAAATAAGTTGAACTGGAACCCACTAACTCCTGCAGTTAAGTATACAAAGGAAGTTGTTCAAAGTGAAAGTATTGATTACCCTGAGCATAGCTATAAAATCATTTATAAAGGAAAATCAAAAAACCTTGCAAAATTCACCGTACAAGAATTTGCTAAAAATATGATCCGTGAGGCATATTCTCAAGATTTTGACTTTGAACTAAATAACTCAAATCAAGGCTTATTTGCGTTTAAGAAAATAAAAATAAAAATTTTAGATGCATCAAGTGTAAATATTACATATGAAATTCTTTCAACCATGTCTGGAACTGAATTTATTGAGTAAATGAAACTAACTGTCACTCAATCAAAAAACATGAATATATTCGGACTTGAAATAGAAGCGACAACCTTTATGTCAGTATGGGGAGCAATCCTCTCAACAGTCTTAGCATTTCTTAAAATTTACGAGTATTGGAGTAACCGTTTTAGAATCGAGGTTAGCCCAGTTTTCAGAAGTATTCCTGAGATCGGGAACGATATAAATATCAACAACCTATCTTCCAAGCCTGTTCTTCTTGAGTATATGGAGCTTTATGTTATAAACGATGGAAAAGAAAAATGTATTTGGTCGCCAGAAGATTCATTGATTAATGTCAGAATTGAACCTTACGATACAAAAACATTTAATTTCAGTGAAGCTGATTATTTTGGATGGAATAAAAAGCCAGTCTATATTCGATTATATTTTGCTGGTAAAAAACAAATCACAAAAGCTTTAAACACCTAACAAAGACCGGTTAGCTTAACGGGGTGGCGATAATAGATCGGAGATTACGGAATGAGCCTATCTAAAACGACAAATATGGACGTAATCCGGTACCTCCTTGGTGCTACTGGTGCCGGAATGGTAATCATGAGTTTTGAAGCAAATAACAATGCCAATGAGATTTTCTGGCTTGGACTAATCTTTCTAGGTATCAGCATTGCCATGTGGCGTGCTCGCTTACAGGACGATAAGGAAAGAGATACATGACTCAAGTATGTCATCGTGGAAAAGGTTTAGGACAGATCAGTCCACAGGCAACAGACGCATAACAATGCACTCAAACCAATGGAGTCAGACTCGATTGATTACTCGAGGTTGCTTCAATACCTTTCGGTAAAAACGACCAGGCCTGGTAATATTGGTCATTTGATTGAATGCTCCATTTGCAAAGGATATGCAATGAACGAAACAGGCACTTTGATTTTTTTCAGCGGCAAAATGGGCGCGGGGAAATCCACTTACGCCAAACAACTGGCGAACGAACTCAAAGCGATTTTGCTGTCTGAAGATGATTGGTTGGTAGCTCTTTATCCTGATGAAATTCAAAACTTTGACGATTACATCCTGTATTCGGCACGCTTGAAACCCTTGCTAAAAAGCCATGTTCAAAGCCTGTTGCATTCCGGCGTTTCGGTGGTGATGGATTTTCCGGGCAACACCCCAAAACAACGGGCTTGGTTTAAAGAGCTATTCGACGAAAGTCAGATTCCCCATAAATTAATTTATCTGCAAACCGACGATTCGCTGTGCTTACAGCGGCTGGAAAAACGCCGACTGGAATCACCGGAACGCGCCCAATTTGATACCGAAACGGTGTTTCACCAGGTCAACCGTTACTTTCAGGCTCCAACGGAGGATGAAGGCTTCAACATCGACATTGTCCTCAATAAATAATCACTAGACACATCCAATCGAACCGGTTTGGTTCCCCCATTCATCCAAATTTACCGCCACGTCATTTGCAATCCAATTTAGATAAAAGTACCCTAAGACCAAGGTTAACAAGGCACTCAAGCGAAGTTTTTCAAGGCTCGCTCGCTGAGTTTGGTGTTAGCGGGTCGAAAAAATAACGCCGCACTCACTTCATTGAAAACACAAAGGTAAAAGAGAACAAAACATGATCAAAGAATTCCGTACGTTCATTAATCGAGGAAATGTGCTTGATTTGGCTGTCGCGGTCATTATTGGAGCGGCTTTCACCGCGATTGTAAAATCATTGGTGGATGACATTGTTATGCCCTTGATTGGTATTGCGTTGGGCGGAGTGGACTTCACGGCGCTGGCCTTCCAAGTCGGTGCGGCGACCATCACCTACGGCAACTTTATCCAAGCCATCATTAACTTTGTGTTAATTGCGTTGGTGGTCTTTTTCCTAGTACGGAGCATCAACCGATTGCAGGAACGAATGGCTAAGGAAAAAGAAGAAGCCGAGAAAGTCGAGGAAACTCCAGCCGCGCCACCGGAGCCATCCGCAGAGGAAAAACTGTTAACCGAGATTCGAGATTTGTTACGGAAAAACGGCAACACCAACGCTTAATTTATGTTTGATAAATGAATCGAATTTGACCCGATTGAATATTGGGTCAATCCGGCCAAACGCGTTTTGAAATCATGGGTTTAACCCGTTCTGTTGATTCCTCTTTTGAAGCTGGTTTTTTGACGACCGGCTTAGCGGGCGTCTTTTGACGCGATGGCGTTGCGGTTGTTTTGCTGGCGGGTTTTTCCTGCGTGGTTTTGGCACGACGCAGACTGTCGGTTAATTTAGATGCAGTGGTGTTTTGGGTGGTCATAAAACCTCCTGGATAATATCGTCGATTTCATTGGCGGCCATTTCGCCACGTTTGCCCATGCAATAGACACTCAGCCCATCCACCGCCGCATTGCGATAAACGGCGCGACGACGCAGGCCGCTTTTCAAGGCGGGAATATCGAACTCTTGCAGAGCTTCTTGCATGGCGTTGGATAAGGCACTGCGGGGTTCCAACTGATTGATGACGATATAGGGCTGTAAGGGCCGGTTGTGCCTTTTGGCTTGTTCAATGGCTTCGGCAATGCGAAGGCTGGCCCATAAATCCATCGGTGACGGCAACACCGGAATCAACAGCGTTTGGGACACTTTGAGCGCGGCTTGCATGACGCCGGTTTCCAGTGTTGGCGGGCAATCAATGACAATAAAATCGTAATCGTTTGCAAAGCGTTCCACTTCGTGAGCCAAATGCCCGGCCACAGCGATGACGGGAACCGGAAACGGTTTGTCTTCGGCCGACAACCGGCACCACTGGGTGGCCGAACCTTGCGGGTCGGCATCAATCAACAGCACACGGCCGTGATTGACCAGGCCTGCGGCTAGGTTCATGCTTAAAGTGGTCTTGCCGGTGCCGCCCTTCTGGTTGGCCACCGCTAAAATCCGTGCCGATGTCATGCGTTACTTCGCCCTTTCAAATTCATCTTTAAAGTCCCCCGCATCAAACAGGCATTTTGTGCCGTTAAAACCGGGGTGGTATCCGCCATAGCTTGAGCATTGCCATAAGTTTAAAAATGCCCAGGCCTGGTGATTATTGTTAAAGAGAGCTTTGCATGGGTGGGACGCGTGGAAAAAATGAGATCAAATTTTTCTGAATTAGGCGGAAAACGACGCTAATAGCTGCCTATTAACGAGTTTTTCAACGACATTCAGGAAGATTTTAGCCATTTTTAGACGTGTATCCATCCCGTGCAAAGCTCTCTTAAAATAAAGTGTTACAGATAGAGCGTGCAAAAGGCGTATTTTTGCATTCGGATATGCAATTGGTGGCGGGGAAACCGGGCCAAATTCCTATACAATACAGGGCGTTTTGACCCGGTTTTTTTTGGATTCACTCTCCGATTAAGTGTTCTTTGATGAGGATTTGCATAAAATTTTGGTCAAAGCCTTCATGTTCAATATCGTCAATCCAGCAAGGATTAGGATCATAGCCTTTGTACAGAGCAAAGCCCACTTTATATTCATCGCCGAAGCGGGCGAACAAAAACACGAACTTATGGTCATTCTGGGTGTTTTTCATACTACAGGAATTGTTTTCAGCCACCTCAAAGGTGATGGAAGCCTCCGGGTGTTCGGCTAAATAACGTTCTATTTCCGTCGACACCAACTGGTGTAAGTCTTCGTGGGTTTTGATCATCAAGGGTCTCCATTCAATATTAACCAGGCCTGGTGATTTTGTTTGTTAGCCTGTTGAAACCAAGGGCATGCCACGCCCTTCTGTTTTGCAAAGTGATAAGCATAGCCTAGCCGCTGACCGATACGCAACCCCACGAAAAATCGACCAGGCCTGGTCAAATTGATTGGTTAAAGCTTAGGCATGACCGTCAAACCGAAAATAAAGCCTTTTCGAAATTCCATTCACTGTCACCGGTCATCTTGTCGGATGAATTACATTTTTTAATGTTTTTGATTCGGAAATTCCGTTAAGGTGGTGATCAAGGGACCATTGTTCTCCCGTCATCATTTTTAAATGGAATCTTTCAAACCATGGTCGATAAAGTACAAAATTTAAGCCTTTCGCAAGTCATCAGTGCCTTGAGTTATGCCTTGGACTTAACGGAAGGACAACCCGCCGGGCACAGTGTGCGCTGCTGCTGGATTGGGATGCACATTGGCAAGATCATCGGCTTGGAATCCAAACACATTTGGAATTTGTACTACACCCTTCTATTGAAAGATGCCGGGTGCAGCAGTAATGCCGCGCGTTTATATGAACTGTATGGCAGTGATGAGCGCCAAGCGAAAAAAGATTTTAAATTGGTCGATAATGACAGCTACAAGCAGATGCTTGACTTTGTCCTCAAGCATACGGCCGTCGGAAGTGGCTTAATTTCCAAAACGAAACGTTTGATCAATATTGCTCGCTTCGGTGACGAACAAAGCACGGAAATGTTCGCAACGCGCTGCGAGCGAGGCGCGGATATCGCAAAACGCCTCGGGTTTAATGAAGAAATCGCCGACGGTATTCGTTATTTAGACGAGCACTGGAATGGCAATGGAAAGCCCTATGGCGTGGCCGGAGATCAAATTCCAATCAATGCGCAAATTGCACTGCTTTCGCAAGTGACCGATGTGTTTTTTCAAACCGGTGGTCAGGTTGCGGCGTTAAACGAGGTTCGTTCCCGAAAAGGCTCCTGGTTTAACCCGGCGTTGGTTGACGCCTTATTGAGTCTTGAAACACAATCGCCCTTTTGGGAAACCTTAACGAAAACAGACCTTGAAAGCGATATTCGTTCGCTCGAACCGGAAGCCGAAAAAATCACACTGACTCAACAGAAAATTGATGACATCACCTATGCGTTTGCCATGATTGTCGATGCGAAAAGCCCTTTTACGCACGATCACAGTTCTCGGGTAGCCGATTACACCGTCAAACTCAGTCAGCATTTTGGGTTTTCCTTTGAACAGCAGAGAGAAATCAACCGCTGTGCCCTGCTGCATGATATTGGCAAACTGGGGGTAAGTAACCACATTCTGGATAAGCCCGGCAAACTGACGGATGATGAATTTAAACAGGTTCAACTGCACCCACTGTATTCCGAACAAATTCTACAACGCATCCAACCGTTTAACCGAATTGCCAAAATCTGCGGGGCACACCATGAAAAGCTCAATGGAAAGGGCTACCCTTATGGGCTGAAAAGTGAAGAAATTTTATTTGAAACTAAACTGATCACCGTGGCGGATATTTTTGATGCCCTGACCGCTTCCCGCCCTTATCGAGATGCCATGCCGATCGAAAAAGCGCTGTCGATACTCAAAAGCGAGTGTGGCAGTTCCATTGAACCTGACATTTATGAGGCCTTGATACAGATTTTGCCGCAGTTGGCGATTGGCGCAGAAAGCCAAAATGGTTAAATCTGATTATAGATAATCGGCATCTGCCCTTTCCATTGTTCCCACAAGTCTTCTTCGGTTATTAACCGGGCCATCAAATCGGCGACATTGATTCGGCTGGTTTCACCGGCATTGAAAATGGCGCTTCGAGTTGGAGAGGGATAAATTGCATAGTCGGTAACGTCCGAGCGATCCACCAAGGAATCGGGCCGTACGGCGGCCCATTCGATGGCGGGATGATTTTGTCCGACTTGGGTTCGCAGGTAATCGGCGGCGTGTTCGTTATCCGAATGCGGTGGCAATAAAAGGCGAATCAACCCGACAATCAGGGTTTCCGCAAACGAAATGGGTTCCGCCAAATCACGGTTCCGGTTCCCGGAGGTGTTCATCAAAGCAAACCGGGTGGGTTCGGTTTTGTGGTTGGCTTGAATGGCATCGCACAAACGTTGCACGGCGTCGGTCACCAAACGGCGCGGTTGACCGAAAAGGCCTTTCCAAGTCAGATTATGCCCCAAGCAGGAAGCCACGGCGCTGCAATCGCTTACGAGCTCAGCGAGCTCCGTTTCCGACAGCGCCAAAATGTCGGCTTCGATGAGCGTCAAATGCGCATGCGCTCGAACCGTTTCCGGCAAGCGTTCCGCAGAACGCACCACCGCTTTGACATGACACCCACGGTTGAGCAATTGACTCACCAATAACCGCCCCGTCGCACCCGTTGCCCCGACCACCAAAACATTCATTTTCCAAGCACTCCATCAAAATCCATTACAATGTCATGACTGGATGATTTACCGCGAAATCCTAATCAAAATTTCGTATCATTTGAATCCATTCAATCACAAACCATTCTAAGGGAAAGCACGGTGAGAAACCTACTGATTTTGACAAGCCTCTTTATGTTAGCCGGATGCAGCAATCAGGCCGTTTACGACAATATTCAGCACAATAACCGTAACAGTTGTTACAAAAAGCCACCGTCGCAATACGATGCTTGCATGAAGGCCGCGAATAAACCTTACGACCAATATGAACGGGAACGCGAAGAAGTCAACGCGCAATAAATGGTTGCAGGCTTTGGCCTGAATGCCAATTCATCACCTCCGCCCCTACTTAAAAAGATATAACGCATCATGTATAAAACCACCCGATATTACATTATGGCACTGCTTACCGCGCTGATTCCCGTGGTTTCGAATGCCGACGATTCGGTGATCGCCAAGCTTTTCGCCCAACAAAATATTGAGGGCACCATGGTCATTGAATCGCTGAAAACCGGGCAAACATTTGTCCATAATGCAACAAGAGCGAGGCAGCCGTTTTCACCCGCCTCGACGTTTAAAGTAATGAATACCCTGATTGCCGTTGAGGATGGCGTGGTTCAAGATGAACACACTGTATTCAAATGGGATGGTCACCATTACAGTGTGGCCCGCTGGAATCACGACCAAACGTTGGACAGCGCTTTTAAAGTTTCCTGCGTATGGTGTTATCAGCAAATTGCCCGTGCAGTCGGAACCGAAGCTTACAAACGTTATCTCAAACAAACTGATTACGGTCATTTACAGAACGAATTCGATGTCACCACCTTTTGGCTGGATGAAGGCTCACTTGAAATCAGTGCATTCGAACAGGTGGATTTTCTAAAAAAACTCGTCCGTCGCCAGCTTCCTTTTAATGACAAGGCTTATGACACCTTGCAAAAAATCATGCTGGTGAAAAAAACACCCTCTTATTCCTTATGGGCTAAGACGGGTTGGGCCGCACGCGTTCACCCAAATGTGGGTTGGTATATCGGCTATGTCAAAACATCGCAAGACACCTGGCTGTTTGCCTTGAATATGGTGCTCGACAATAAAGCGCAATTGCCCTTGCGCCAAAAATTGGCACTGGAAGCGCTGAAGGCCAAAGGCATTATCGATTGACCCCTAATTGCCCCCTATAAAAAGAGACCGTCTATGAAGCGCAAACAACTTGGAATCGTTATTTTTGATGACGTCGAAGTCCTCGACTTTTGCGGCCCGTTTGAAGTTTTTTCCGTCACACGATTGGATGAAAATCGACGCTTTGAAGACACGTCTCCGTTTGACGTCCATCTGATAGCGCAGTCACCCGAACCGGTAACCACTACCGGAGGGATGAAAGTCATCCCCGGCTGTACATTCGAACAAGCCCCGCCGTTGGATATTCTGGTGGTGCCGGGCGGCATGGGCACTCGTCAGGAAATGCACAACGAAAGCTTACTGGCGTTTGTGCGTGATGCGGCCGCTTCGGTTGAAACCCTGGCTTCGGTCTGTACGGGGGCGTTGGTGCTCGGAAATGCGGGCTTGTTGGACGGTTTGAGCGCAACCACCCATTGGCGCTCGTTGGATTGGATGCAATCACTTTTCCCGAACGTCACGGTCGATAAGCAGTCGCATGTGGTCAACCACGGTCATATAATCACCTCAGCTGGCATTTCCGCCGGCATCGACATGGCCTTGCAGATTGTCGCCATGCAGTTCGGGGAAGACGTTGCCCGCGCGGCGGCTCGCCATATGGAATATCCCTATCCGGAAAGCAACGAACGCCGAATCAATCTCTCTCCCTGATAAGGTTAGGCCATAAATAAACACTGAATGCCAAATTTTATTTTTTGACTCGTCTCGCTTCATCTCCCGACTTTCAGCGAATATGAAATACCTGGAAAGACCCATGATCTTTTTTGCAACTTGTATCATGCACGCTGGAAAATTTCGTTAGAATGGCTACCACGCACGATTCAGAGACTAAAAGTCCCCATAATGAGTACTCCCATGAGGGTATGGATTTTTTTAGGGTATGATTGAAAATACACGCCATGGCGAGCCATTGGCGGTTTTTTTTGTCCTACGATAAAAACGATAGTCGTTTTTGTTCATTCATTGATTCCTGCCTTAGCTCTCCTCCCACTGTATATTCAATGACCAAAAAATAAGGACTTAAACAGATGAAATGTAAAGCAGCAGTCGCTTGGGAACCCAAAAAACCTTTAGAAATTGAAGAAGTTGAAGTAGAAGGCCCAAGAGAGGGTGAAGTCCTATTAAAGGTAGTTGCTTCAGGCGTTTGCCATACGGATGCGTTCACCCTGTCTGGTGACGACCCTGAAGGCGTTTTTCCAGCCATTTTAGGGCACGAAGGCGGCTGTGAAGTGGTCGAATGCGGCCCCGGTGTTAAAGATCTGAAACCTGGCGACCACGTGATTCCGTTATATATTCCCGAATGCGGAGAATGCGAATACTGCAACTCTACGAAAAGCAATTTATGCCAATCCATTGCCGGAACGGTTTGGACAGGCTATATGCCGGATGGAACACGTCGTTTTTCCAAAAATGGTAAGCCAATTTACCACTATATGGGCTGTTCCACTTTTGCTGAGTACACGGTGGTTCCGGAAATCGCATTAGCTAAAATCAATAAAGAAGCGCCGTTGGATAAGGTCTGTTTACTCGGTTGCGGCGTCACCACCGGAATTGGCGCCGTACTCAATACCGCTAAAGTGGAAGCCGGTTCGACGGTGGCCGTATTCGGTTTAGGCGGAATCGGGCTTTCTTGTATTCAAGGCGCGGTTATGGCCAAAGCTTCACGGATTATTGCGGTGGACCTGAACCCAAGCAAATGGGAAATGGCCAAAGCTCTCGGCGCGACGGATTTTGTGAACCCAAGAAGCGTGGATGGCAAAGTCAGCGAGTACATTGCTGAAATTACGAACGGCGGTGTCGATTACTCCTTTGAGTGTATCGGTAATGTCGAGGTGATGCGCGATGCTCTGGAATGTACTCGCATGGGCTGGGGGGTTTCCACCGTTATTGGTGTGGCAGGCGCCGGTCAGGAAATTTCGACTCGTCCGTTTAACTTGGTCGTCGGTCGCACCTGGAAAGGAAGCGCTTTTGGTGGCGTGAAAGGACGTAGCGAACTACCGGGTTATGTGGAACGTTATATGGACGGTGAAATCGAGCTGGATGCTTTCGTGACCCACACAATGGGCTTGGAAGACATTAATAAAGCCTTTGATTTAATGCACAGCGGCGAAAGTATTCGCTCGGTCATTATTTTTTAAAAACGCGGATTACGATCTTTTTTTAAAATAATGAGATAGATAATGGAATGAATGAAACATGAAACAAATAGAAAGCATTAAAGAATTTGACGGTTTTCTCAACCGCTATACACATTTCTCGGATAGCTGCCAGTGCGAGATGACCTTTTCAGTCTATTTGCCGCCGCAAGCGGAAACACAAGCCGTACCGGCTTTGTACTGGTTATCCGGCTTAACCTGCACAGACGACAATGTACGCGTTAAAGCGGGGGCACAACGTTATGCCGCCGAAAACGGCATTGCCTTGGTGATGCCGGACACCAGCCCTCGTGGGGACGAGGTGGCGGATGAACCCGATCGTTATGACTTAGGAAAAGGTGCCGGTTTTTATGTGAATGCCACGCAAGAACCTTGGGTGAAGCATTATCAAATGTATGATTACGTGACGGCTGAACTGCCCAATTTGATTGAGCAAAATTTTCCGGTGATGGCTGGCGTTAAATCCATCAGCGGCCATTCAATGGGTGGTCACGGTGCCTTAATTTGCGCGTTAAAAAATCCAGGAGCGTTTCGATCGGTCTCGGCCTTTTCGCCCATTTGTCACCCAACGCAGTGCGGCTGGGGACAAGGTTGTTTTACGGCCTACCTAGGAGAAAAAAATCAAAGTGACTGGGCGTCTTATGATGCGGTTGAATTAATTGAAAACGGCGCGTCTTGTGAACACATTTTGGTTGATCAGGGTACGGCGGATGAATTTTTAACCGAAGGTCAGTTACAGCCCGAAGCGTTGCAAAAAGCCTGTGACGATAATGGCATTAACCTGCAACTCAGAATGCAGGATGGCTATGACCACAGTTATCACTTTATCGCCACCTTTATTGGTGAGCATATCGCCTACCACACTAAGGCCCTTTCGCAAAAATAACGCCTCCCCCTCGGCCGGCATTCCGCCGGCACGCCACTTGAATATCCCCAACCGGAAAGCGACGAACGTCGCCAACCGGTGTCACTCTGATCCTCTCCGAAACAAGCTCCATTCATTGGTCGTCTCATAACCCTGAATCCAGTAATCCGGTCATTCCCGATTGGCTTTCTGACCTTGGGCGGTTATCCTGTTTCAATCAGCCCATGATTCATCAGAACCATTCATCAGGTTTTTAAGGATATTCTATGCACGATATGATTGGGGAGAGGCGCACTTCAATCCTCACCCCTGGCGAAAATTGCTGGCAAAAAGTGAATGCGAACCGTGCTGCAGTGGCCATTGATGGCGAAGCCTATTTTCGCGCGGTACGTGAAGCCATTCTTTCGGCGCATGATTCGGTGTTCATTCTGGGGTGGGATTTACACAGCCGATTGAAGCTGGTGCGAGACGATTCTGACCATGAGCACCCGATTGAACTGGGCGAATTACTGGATTTCGTCGCACGAGAACACCATGTCGATGTTTTTGTGCTGACCTGGGACTTTGCGTCCATCTATACATTGGAACGCGAAAGCCGTCCTTCGTACGTGTTTAACAAGAAAACCCACTCGCGTGTTCATTTTCATTTAGACAGTCAGCACCCGGTTGGCGCTTCTCAGCACCAAAAGGTCGTGGTCGTTGACGATCGTGTGGGCTTTTCCGGCGGCTTTGACCTGAGCAAATGGCGCTGGGATACCCCCGAGCATGCCATTGACGATGCCAGACGAAAAGACCCAGACGGCAAGCCTTATCCCCCTTTCCATGATGTTCAAATGGTGGTGGATGACGATGCGGCCAAAGCTTTAGGGCAACTGGCACGCGAACGCTGGCAACGTGCGACCGGAACTCAAGCAACCCCGGCTCAACCGGATTCGCCAAATGCGCCGGACGATGACCTAGAGCATGATCCTTGGCCCGCTTCCATAACACCATTGATCCATAATGTACCGGTCGGCATTGCACGAACACTGGCGCAATATCGTGGACACCCCGCGATTCAGGAAGTGAAACAACTTTATCTGGACAGTATTTCAGCGGCCAAGCACTTTATTTATATCGAAAACCAATACCTGACATCAAATGCGATTCAACAAGCGCTCGTTGCAAGTTTACAGCTTGAAAACGGCCCCGAAATCATCATCGTGATGCCGGAAAAAACCGGCGGATGGCTTGAGCAGCATACCATGGATGTATTGCGTGCCCGCCTGGTCAAAAAACTGCAGGATGCGGATCACGCAAACCGTTTGCGGTTGTATTATCCGCAACTCGCAAGCGATACGGATGTCTCTTTAATGGTTCATGCCAAGTGTATGATTATTGATGATTGCATGCTTCGGGTGGCATCCTCCAACCTCAGCAACCGTTCGATGGGGCTGGACAGTGAGTGCGATCTTTTCATTGAAGCGGAAATCGAATCAGAGGCTTATTACGCGATTCAAAAAATCCGGCGCACCTTGATGAGTGAGCACCTGGGTATCGACACTACGACACTGCAAAACAGTGAAGCGGAACATCCATCGTTGATCCGCGCAATTGAATCGCTCCAAGGCTCCGAGCGCACCTTACAGACGCTGAATACAAACGTCACAACGGAAGTCGATCAACTGGTGCCCGAATCCGCCCTAATCGACCCTGAACAGCCGTATCACCCCGATCATCTTGTGAACCATTTCGTGCCGAATAAAGACAAGCCTCATACGGCCCGGCATTTTCTAAAAGTCGCTTTGCTATTGACGATGTTATTGGTTTTGGTCGCCGTATGGCGCTGGACGCCGTTAAGCGACTGGCTGAATATCGACCAGATGATGCGTTATATCACCTTACTGGAATCGCAATCACTTGCACCCTGGCTTGTGATTCCAATATTTGCTGTCGCCGCCACGCTCGCCGTGCCCTTAACCCTGTTGGTAGTGGCCGTGATATTGGTCTTCGGGTCCTCGCTGGGGTTTGCCTATGCCTTGTCGGGCGCCCTGCTCAGCGCGGTGTTGTCCTATCTGTTGGGACAATGGGCCGGACACGGACTGCTGAAACGTTACGCGGGGAATCGTTTGCATCGCATCAGCCAGAAGTTATCCAAACGTGGTGTTTTAACGATTATTACAATGCGCATCATTCCCATCGCACCTTTTGCGGTGATTAATGTGGTCGCCGGTGCCTCCCACATTCGCTTACGGGATTTTATATTAGGATCTTTCATTGGTTTTTTACCCGGTATGGCGGCCATTGCGCTGTTTACCGACAAGGTGTTACGCTCAATAAAAGAGCCAAGTGGCATCAACCTCATTTGGCTGGTCTTTTGGGTGGTGGCGATTGTTTTGATGATGTTTGGACTGCGTAAATGGCTGCGCTATAAATCCCGGAAACGCGAGCAAGGACAATAACGAAAACCATGAACATCAAATTAGTCAGCTGGAACCTGCATCGCTGTATCGGTCATGATGGTCAGCAATCCGTCGAACGTTGCGCGGCGGTGCTTCAGGAAATCAATGCCGACTTGATTATCTTGCAGGAAGTGGAATCTTGCCCAGGCCATGAATTTGACGCGCTGAACCATTTAGCACAAGCGACCCAATGCACCGCCCTGGCGGGCAACACCATGAAGTTAGGCGACAGTGATTACGGCAATGCTGTCCTGACACGGCTTCCCTATGAAGACGTCCGGTCGCATGATCTCAGTGTGACCGGCCGCGAACCTCGAAAGGCAATGGATGTTTCTTTCACACTGGACGGTATTCGGTTACAACTGGTGGCGACCCACCTTGGCTTACGGCCATCAGAACGCCGCGAACAAGTGGAACGTCTATTAACGATTTTTAACGATAATGCTCATGACGTTGTCATACTGGCTGGTGACCTGAATGAATGGTGGTTATGGGGACGACCGTTACGAGCCTTACATAGTCGCTTCCCGGACACGCCCTTTCGACGAACCTGGCCAACGAAATTACCGATGTTGTCATTGGATCGTATATGGGCCGCTCCTCGCCCCGTATTGAAAAGTTTAAACACCCACCGCAGCCCGTTGGCCAAACAAGCTTCCGATCACTTACCCCTTGTGGCCGAGCTTGACCTTAACGCCGCTTTATAAGCTCGTTCAGCCCACTCTTTGGCCTCTTCCGGGTCATCGAAAATAACCTCCGGCGCCGCATAATAAGATAATTGCACCCGGCCCCCATCCCGTGAATACTCGAACGGCAGCAACCCTTGCTCGATAAACGTTTGCGCCGATTCATCGTCCGTTTTCAAAAACAATTCGTTACCGGACACCAACCCAAACATCACCCCCTGATGATACAAGCCGTAACCGCCGAACATTCGTTTGGCCTCAATGGCACCGAACAACGCAAACACATCATTCAATGTCGACAGGAAATCATTGGAGGTTTTCATGACGGTCGTTTTCGGCTCAGTGCGTTATTTATGACGAAAGCCAGCGATACTGAGTCGGATTATCCGGACATTCCTGCAAACCGCACTCCAACAAAACCGTCGCCACATCCGCGAACAGCATCACACTCAATGCCACAAAGGCCAACCAACTGAATCGTTGAAACGCTATAGAGGTATCCGCGCTTTGCTTCAGCGCATACTGTCCGGCATAGCTCATCACGATGGCGATATAAACCACCGCCACCACGGCGATGACAAATACCCAGGTGTACATATGCAATCCCAGCACCGCCGAACCATAGCCTTCCGGGTCATTGATGTGCAAACTGACTTGGCGCAACGCAATGAGCCCGGTCAAAACCGCCGCCAGCAATGACAATCCATAATGGCCGGGATGCGCGCCGTATCGTAAATTCAGCATAAAACCGAATGCGATGGCCAACAGCCCCATGCGTTGCAACAAACATAAAGGGCACGGCAGTTCGTTCAGCACCAGTTGATAATAAAACGCCGCGGCGATGATCAGGCAAATGCCAAGAATTTCAACGATACTTTTCCACTTGAACAGGTTGGGAAAGGTAAAAAATGACATAAACGACAACGGCCTTTAAAAATGCAACCCGAGGTGATCGGTTGCATGTTGCAGGAAAACCGCCAACGCCACCACCAGAAAAACCATGAACAAAGCAATGCCCGCTTTGCGGTGATACCAAGCCGTGACCGTCGCAATAAACAACAGGCTGAACGCAATTAGAATTCCCGGCACCGAATCACCTCGTAAAATGGATAAACGTTGATTATAGACTGAATTCCCTAAATCGCCCAGGCCTGGTGTTTATTCAGGATTGAATGCGAATCAAATTATGCTTTTAAGACCTTTTTCCAAGCCTCGGACAAGACCTCATTGACACCTTCTTCAATGGTTTCACCATGCGCAATAATCGCCCTTTCCGCCTGCCAGCCCAGAATTTTATACAATGCCGTCTGAACGATTTGTTTATTTCCCCAGCCCATTTGATATTCCGGTGCAGGCTTAGGTTTATTCCACATTCTGAAAACAAACTTCCACCAGAATCGCAAAACCCAATTGGCATGATGCCGGTAGTCGTCACCAATATTTTCCAGTAAATCAACGAGAATCAAAGTCTTGGAAGGTTTATGGAAAAAAGCGACTTCCCACATATATTTGGTGCCGCTCACCACCACTTGGTCAATTTCATCCGCCCATCTCGGATCCGGTTTATTACCGAGTATCCAGTCAAAGGGAATATCCGGTCGTTTTCTTTCCAAGCCCGGGCATAAAAAGGTTTCCGCTTGCGGATACTTCGTTTGGAAATCGGTTACGAATAAATGGTGATAACTGCCCGGTGCAACAATGTATTTCACCGGGCCAATGTCATCAATCTGCTGCCGGATAGCATCGGTTATTTTGCAGGGATCATGAATAAGCAGATCGCCATTTTCCAAACGGATAATGGTCATCCGCCCAAACAAATCCATACCCTCAAACCGAATTGGGTATTCAAGTAACCATACTTGGTTTTTTACATATTCCGTTAAGGCTTCCATTGATGCGCTTTAAATTCTCCATTCATATTAAATCAGACATAATACGTATATTCTAATATGACGAATGAATTTAAAGCAAAAATAACCAGGCCTGGGCGGTTTAGGGCAAACGGTTGATTAAGCCTTGTCTTTGGCCTCGCCGTCTTTCAAGGCTTTTTCGGCGGCTTTGCGTTCTTCAATCCAGGCGCGTTGGTCGAAATCGACGTTCATGCAATCGTAGCAATGTTCTTTGAAGATGCCCAGTTTGGCCAATATCCAGTGCATTTTACAGCCCAGACAGAACCCAAACACCGCTTCCATCCACATCAGTAAGAAACAGATGCCCACCAGCAACGGAATGAAATCCGGCATCCAGTTATGGTCCGTCGGCAGAATCTGCGAACCGAACAAGTCGTTGACGAAACGCGCCGCGGTATCCGGGTTAAAAAACAACAAACACAAGGTAATCAGCGTGGCGCCAATCAGCCAGGCGAAACGTTTGGGTTTCAGCGGTTCCCATTTCGGACGGATATTCCGAGTTAAAAACGTCGCAATGTGAATGGTCGGCGACAAATAAGCGGTGCGGATGAACATGCCGACAATCATTTCGAACATGCCGTACAGCAGAATCAGACTGGGAATGGTGTAGTCGAACGGCGTGCGGAAGGCTTGCACATTGAAGATGGTGCGCCAATCGTCGGTCACGTCAAAGGTCTCTTCCACCATAGTGTTCGGCAATACCGTCCAGGTCGGAGCCAGTACGGTGGTGAACAGAACGATGACCATGTAAATCGGCAGAATCAACATCAACCCCGCTCGCATTTGAACAGCGTATTTATTGATGAAAACAATCTCTTCCGATTTATCTCGGAACCACAGGTTTTTAAAGTGGTATCTCAAGTAGTCCAACATTTTTTATCCTTTTTAATCATCTCTCTCTTCGAGATAAGAACGTAAGCATAAAAACCTAGAGCGGAATTATCAATCAGGATAAACCCTAAATTTTCTTACTCGCGCATAACAAAACATTATCAAATGCTTATATAGTCATTTATATATTCCTTATACGGCCTTACATATCGCCGTTTTCAGCCAGGCCTGGTGAGTTTGCCTCTTGCCATTAAATCACTTCCAAAGCGACGTTCAGAAACCATTTTGGTTTCATACGACCGAAATCGGTTCGCAGGTGTTGTTTCAATGTCGCTTTAGAATCCAGGACATACGCCTGACCGTCCGCCTGACGGATAAACACCACCCAGTGCCAAAACGGTCGGTCGTTTTCCAAATGCCATTTAATCGCCAATAAAGCGCAATCCGGCAAATCATGCCAAGCGGTGAACGGTACCGGATCCGGCTGAACGCCAATGCCAAGTTCGCCCAGCAATCCCACCACCCAATCGGTGCTTGACCACAAACGTTTATCCGCAGCGGAAATGCCCATTTGTGCGGCCACGCGTTTGGCTTCGGCATAAGAAATGCGCGCCAGGGCCGCCGATGCGGCAATGCCGCACCCGGTGGCCTCCTCCTGTACCACTGGCGACCATTTCATCGGCAAGTCCGATTTGGGTTTCATGACTTAATCGTCCACCTGACACAATTTTTCCAATACCTTCGCGCCACCTTGCTGGCCGGGCGGGAAGTAACTTAAAAAGCCTCTGTCGCCAACCCGGTGCCAACGCAGACTGTTTTGCTCGTCCAGTGCCAGATACTTCACACTGTCGCCCGAGGCGCGATACGGCTTCATCAACCGCATGACACCGTCGTAATCGATCACCGCCAAATGGCCTTGCGGTTCGATGTTCATGTAAATCACCGTCACCTTCTTACCGGAACTGCATTTGTAATGCACCCGATCGCTTTCCCAACGGAACTCGCGGTTGCGTCCTTCAAAGTGGGTTTCCCCTTTTTTTTCCTCGAACCCGGCCGCCTGCGCCGTCGGCAAAACGGCCAGGCCTGGCGAAAACAATAGCACCGCCAGACAGAAGCTTTTCACTCGTTTGAACACCATCCTTTTCTCCCTTGTGTTGCGCTTGCACAACGTGAATATGCATCAAGCATGAATCAAACCATTATGGCCGATGGCTTTCGACCGCATCAAGCGCATCCGGAAGAATTTTTTGTGTCACATCGGTTATAATGGGCGCAAATTTTTCAAGCATTATGAAATTAAAAAGGAAGCCAACGGATGCAACTTTCAGAACTTACCGCTATTTCACCTGTCGATGGTCGCTATGGTGCGCGTTTGTCCAACCTTAAAGAGATTTTCAGCGAGTACGGTCTCATCAAAAATCGTGTGAAAGTGGAAGTGTCCTGGTTGCGTATGTTGGCCAACCACCCGGGCATTCCGGAAGTTCCGGCTTTGAGCCAGGAAGCGGAAAGCCATTTGATGAAATTGGTGGACGAATTCACCTTGGACATGGCACAACGTGTCAAGGACATCGAAAAAACCACCAACCACGACGTGAAAGCGGTGGAATACCTGATCAAGGAACACTTCGGCGACAATACCGAACTGAACGCCATCGGCGAGTTCGTGCACTTTGCCTGTACGTCCGAAGACATCAACAACCTGGCCTACGCCTTGATGTTGAAAGACGCGCGTTCCAGCGTCATCGTGCCGGAAATGCAAACGCTGGTCGATAAAATCGCTGAAATGGCGACCGAAATGGCCGACATTCCGATGATGTCCCGCACCCACGGCCAACCGGCTTCCCCCACCACCGCCGGTAAAGAATTCGCCAACGTCGCTTACCGTTTGCAACGTCAAATCAAGCAATTGATGAACGTTCAGATCATGGGGAAAATCAACGGCGCCACCGGCAACTACAACGCCCACTTGGCGGCCTACCCATCCATCAACTGGTATGAACTGACCGAACAATTCGTACAAAGCTTGGGCTTGGCGTGGAACCCTTATACCATTCAAATCGAACCGCACGACTACATTGCGGAATACTTCCACGCCATGCAGCGTTTCAATACGATTTTGATTGATTTCGACCGCGACGTCTGGAGCTACATTTCCATCAACTTCTTCAAACAAAAAACCGTCGCCGGCGAAATCGGTTCTTCGACCATGCCGCATAAGGTCAACCCAATCGACTTCGAAAACTCCGAGGGCAACCTGGGCATCGCCAATGCCATTTTCGACCACCTGGGTCAGAAGCTGCCGATTTCGCGCTGGCAGCGTGATTTGACCGACTCCACGGTTCTGCGTAACCTGGGTGTGGGCGTGGCGCACACGATGATTTCCCTGCAAGCCACCTTGAAAGGTTTGAACAAATTGGAAGTCAATGCGCAAGCCATGGCCGACGACCTGGACAATAACTGGGAAGTGCTGGCGGAAGCGATTCAAACCGTCATGCGTCGTTACGGCATCGAGAAGCCGTATGAAAAATTGAAAGAACTGACGCGTGGCCGTCGCGTCAACAAGGAAATCATGCAGGATTTCGTCGATACCTTGGAATTACCGGAAGAAGCCAAGCAAACGCTGAAAGAAATGACCCCGGCGTCTTACATCGGTAATGCCGCACAGCAGGCGCAAAACATCGAATTGGCGTTGACCATGTTGAAAGGCCGCTAAACGGTGCCCGTCTTCATTTAAAAACCGGCTTTCAGGCCGGTTTTTTTATATCCGACTTCCGGTTCTTTTCGAATATTTCGACCAGGCCTGGCCGTATTCAAAGTTATAAGCCTTGGAGATGACGTCCCCGCCAAGAATCATCGTCAGCTCAAGCTTTAACCGTTATAATTGCCCTAATTTTTCAACCAAATACTGAGCCGATGACAATGATTGATTTCAATGCGCTAAGCAAAACCGACTTCCTAAGCCACTACTGGCAGAAAAAACCCTTGCTGATTCGCAATGCCCTGCCGGGGTTCACGCCACCGATTTCCGCCGAAGAACTCGCCGGTTTGTCGCTGGAAGACGAAGTGGAAAGCCGCATTGTCATCCAGCACAGCGACACCGATTACGAACTCAAGAAAGGCCCTTTTCCGGAAAGCATTTACCAGGAACTGCCGGAAGAGAATTGGACATTACTGGTGCAAGGCATGGATCGTTTAATACCGGAAATCAATCAGTTACTGAACAAATTTAATTTCATTCCTCGCTGGCGAATCGATGACATCATGGTCAGTTATGCCGCCGTCGGCGGCAATGTCGGCCCCCACTACGACCACTATGATGTTTTCCTGTTGCAGGCACAAGGCGAACGCCGCTGGCAATTGTCGTCGCAACATTGCACACCGGAAAATTACATCGAAGGTGTGGATTTACGATTGATGAAAAAATTTGACGTGGAAGACGATTATGTTTGCCAACCGGGTGACATCTTGTATCTCCCTCCGAAATGGGGCCACCACGGCGTCGGCCTGACCGACAATTGCATGACGTTTTCCATCGGTTACCGCAGCTACCAAGGTCAAGAACTGTGGGACAGCTTTGGTGACCATTTATCGGAAATGTCCGCCTTTCAGGCCATCTATCAGGACCCGACCTGGTCGGACAACCTCAATCCCGGTGAAGTCACCGACAATGCGGTGGAACAAGCACAGGCACTGCTGACATCGGCGCTGCAAGATAAAGACTTACTGCAAACCTGGTTCGGCCGCTTTGCCACTCAATTAGACCAGGAAGCCTCACGCCAACTGCCGGAACCGTTGAGCGAAGATGAAACCCCGGAATTCGAGGATTTCTGTACCGCTCTGACCGAATGCGACGGCATGGAAAAAGACCCGGTATGCCGCTTCGCTTACGCTCAAGTGGCCAACGAGACCTTGCTTTACATCAACGGCGCTATTTGGGACAAACACGGTGCCGAAGACAGTTTTATCGCCACTTTATGCAATCAAAGCGAACTGACGCCAAACGATTTGCAAACCGCCGCCAATCAAGCCTTGCTATTTGATTTGTGGCAGCTGCAGTATCTGGTGTTTATCGAATAACATCCAAATAACCTGAAAACGGCCAGGCCTGGTCGTTTTTTATATTCCGACGGTTTGTATTCAACACCGTAAAAACCCTACGAAAACGCGCTGTTCTTTTTATTCTCCGCCGCGTAGAATATTTTTTCTTTTTTTGTCCCCTTATTTGGAACCCGATTATGACCCGCAGCCTGATGATGCAAACCGCCCTTTTGACCTTTTTATCCGTCACCGCGTTTGCCGCCAATGCCGTCATTTGCCGTTGGGCGCTGGACCACCAACTGATTGATCCGGTCAGCTTCACCAGTTTACGTTTAGGTTCCGCCGCACTGTCTTTGTTTGCGGTCATGACATTGATCCATTGGTCAAACCGCCGCCGTCAAACCACCATCGCCCAGCCGACGTCAAAAACCAATCACGGCTCCTGGTACGCGGCCGTGGTACTGTTCTTATATGCCCTGACGTTTTCTTACGGTTACGTGGCGATCAGCACCGCGACCGGTGCATTGGTGCTGGCCGCGGTGGTGCAATTCACCATGATTGGTTATGCCTTGCGCAAAGGCGACAAACTGCATTTGGCGGAGTGGATTGGCGCGGCGGTGGCGTTGGTCGGATTACTGTATTTGGTTTACCCGAAGCTGACCACGCCTTCCTGGTGGGGCTTGGTCATGGTGATGGCGTCGGCTTTTACTTGGGCGCTGTATACGTTGAATGGTCAAAAATCGTTGAAACCCCTGTCGGACACGGCGTTTAACTTTTATCGCACCCTGCCGCTGATTGCCGTTGCCAGTGTATTGAGCCTGTTGTTCATCGGAGACCAGGTATTTATGACTTCAAAAGGATTTTGGCTGGCGGTGATTTCCGGGGGCGTCACCACGGGATTGGGTTATATTTTATGGTACACGGCCTTGCCGAGATTGTCGGCCAGTCTGGCATCCGCCACGCAATTATTGGTACCGCTCATCGCCGCTTTCGGGGCGACTTGGTTGATTGATGAGCCGATTACGCTGCGGTTTATGATTGCCGCGGCCTTAATGCTGGGCGGCTTAGGCCTGGTGCTGCACGGTCGGAACGAACACCGTAAAACCGCGCTGAAAAGCACCGCGGCCTAACCCGGCAACAGGCTTAATCCGACAAATAATATTCCACCGTGGATACAACCCGCACTTTCTTGATTTGCGGGTTGTTACGGTCACGTGCCCGAATACTGAATTGCCCTTGGGATGCGCGTTTGATTTTGCCCAGTTTGCTATCCGAATCGGCGGCGAACTTCTCTGCCACCTGACGGGCCTTTTTGGTGGCTTCCTCAATCATTTCCGGCTTCACGTCATTCAAACGGGTGAAAATATACTCCGTCTGGCCTTCATAACCGCCGCCGGTCAAAACGATGCCCTCTTTCCCTAACGCCGATAACTCACCCATCACTTGACGCACACCATCGACATTTTTGGAATAGACCGTCACCGTCTGACGTGCAATGAATCGAAACTCCGGTTTAGGGCCGTTGCCGTAACTCTGAGCGGACTTATCGGTAATATTCGGCGTCGAAAAACTGATTTCGCTGTCCTGAATGCCATTTTTGATGAGAAAACGCTTGATGGTTTGTGAATTATCGTCGATAGAACTGTACAGTGCCTGAACATCATTCTCCGCCACACTGAACGCAATCGGCCAAATCACAATATCGGCCTTGTATTCTCGCTCCGCCAGCCCTTTGACCGTCACGACACGGTCATATTGCTTGACGTCGATCGCCGCATTGGCCAGAATCAGCCCGAGAGAGGACAGCCCGAGAAAGATGAAAAAACCCAGTGCCAAAACACCGGTGCGTTGGTTCGCTTGCATATTGACTCCCTTGGGCATTCGCCTCACTGGTTGTGTTAAAGCCTAACGATACTAAAGCGTGATGATTTCAAACCCGTTGTCTTTGACTGTATCGCTCATGCCACTGTGCGTCAACACGGCGGACGAGGCGACATCCGATTTCAAATAACGCTCGGCCACGGAACGAATGTCGTCGAGCGTGGTCGATAAGACCCCTTCCCGATACTGTTTGCGCATTGCGTGTGTGCGACCATACAACTGTTGATAAAACGCCTTACGCGCTTCACCGGCCGGTGAACCCGGTTTGTCCATGGCGCTGATGACGTTCAGAATTGCTTCGTCCACTTTCGCCTGGGTGGCGTCTTCGCTCAAGACCCAATCCAGCGCACGATCGAAGTCGGCATAAGTTTCCATCAAACGCGGATCACGATACGAATAGAACACAAAGGTGCCGGCTTCCGCATTGTAACTGGCGCCACCACCGTAAGCCCCGCCTTTCTCGCGGATTTCGGAATGCAGGAAGCCATTGCGCAAACAGGCACCGAGAATCGACAGTTTCGGCGCGTCTTCATGTCCGGCGGTCACCGCCGGATACGATTTGGCGCAGAAATTCACCTGCGTGCTGGTCACCCAGGCCTGGTGAATTGGAGTGTGCGGCACCGCCAACTGCAATCCGTTACCGATTGCGTTTGTCGATAAAGCGCCTTGCCATTCCGAGATGCTGGCGATGCCGGAATCCAACCCGGTTTCATCCGAAATCACCAGCGCTTGCTTGGAGGCCTGCAACAGTTTTTGCTGAATCCCCCCGAACAATTGACTGATGCGTTCCAGTTCGCCGTCGGTCTCCAGCGATTTGTAAATCGACTTGATGGTTTGAATGCCGGCGAAGCCGGAACGCTTAAAGTTCCAGTTCGCCACCGGCGAGGCCGTTTGGTTGGCGGCCGACATGGCCAAACCATGCCCGTTACCGGTAATGCCATGATCCATCGACGAACGGATTTGCCCGATTAAATCACGAATACGATCGAATTCGTCAAAACGCACCTCCTCCAACGTTTCCAACATCAAATCGGCCAGGCCTGGCTGATTTTTATTCAAAGCCTTGCCGGACAAAATGAAATGGCTGTAAAACGCATCACGGTCATGCAGGTTGGCTCGTACCGCCGATTTGGCACTCAAGCCACCGGTAACCGCCGCTTGCAAAGATTGGGTTTCCAGATAGTCGCGTCCGGCGGAACCCAGCTCCGTCATGCAGGCATTGAATAATGGCAAAACCGCTTGTTCGTCTTCGGTGAAATCGGGTAGATCCAAAATCATCTGCAGGTAACTCAAACCGTTAGTCCCGGCCTGATAGGCCGTTAAATGACTTTCAGTGTCGGATTTAACCGGTTGAATATCCTTAATTTCTGATGGAACGTCCTCTTTGGTCACTTCCGGCAGGATCGACGCATCATCCAACTGTTCCTGACGTGCTTTCAAGGCCAGAGAGCGCTCAACTATCGCGTGTTTGTCCGCGTCACTCAAATCATCCTGAATGCGTTTCAGCTTGGCTTTTTCGTCCGCATCCTGTTCGGCCGACAGTTTATCGTCCGGCGACAAAGTCAGGCGCACACGGTGAGGGTTATCCAGAATCCATTCTTGAATCAAGTTCGGAATGAAATTCGGGTCGGTGACTTCATCGCGTAAAGTTTGCAATGCCGCATCCGTATCCAATAGCGCAATCGGATCGCCTTCGTGCATGGCGCCTGCCAGAGATTGCAGAATCAATTGCAAGCCATATGGATAAGAATCCCCGCCGATTTCACGCTGCGACAACTCCAATTGATGCAACATCGCCTCGACTTGATCGGTGTCAATGCCGTCTCGTACGATGCGCTCCAGCGTCTCCAGAATCAAGGTTTCGATTTCGTCGGCATGTTCCGCTTCGGAACCCTGTACCCCGGCCACAAAAACCATTTCCTTATTGGAGTCTTCCAAACCGCATAGCGGCGACGGCGCCGTGGCCAAATGCGATGCTTCCAATGCCTGACGCAAAGGCGACGCACTGTTGTCGAGCAGCACGGCGGACAGCAAATGTCCCTTCAGAACGTCCATCGGGTTCTGGTTTTCGCCCAATAGCCAACCGAGCACGATGTGGGTTTTCTTCGACAAATCGTCTTCATTCAAGGCATAACGGTTTTCAAACTGCATCGGCTGACTGTAGCGTTTTTCCTTGCCGACCATAATGCGTTCCACTTGGTCGTTAAAGCGATGCAATGCCAGGCTTTCAAACTGGGTTTGATGCTCGGCGGCGGAAATATCGCCATAAGTCATGAACACCGAATTCGATGGATGATAATGGTAACGATGGAATTCCACCAATTGCTCATAAGTCAATTCCGGAATGTCTTTCGGGTCGCCACCACTATTGTAGTGATAAGTTGACGTCGGATAGATTTCCGCGGAAAAGGTTTGCCAAAGCGTCGAAACCGGCGAGCTCATCGCGCCTTTCATTTCGTTGAACACCACGCCTTTATAGGTCAGATCGGAAGTTGGATCGTCCATCTCCGAAAACTCTAAACGGTGCCCTTCCTGAGCGAAATCCAACGGATCAATGTTCGGAAAAAACACCGCATCCATATAGACTTCCAACAGGTTCTGGAAATCCTTACGGTTTTCGGTCGCAAACGGATAAGCGGTCCAATCACTGGAGGTAAAGGCGTTCATAAAGGTGTTCAGAGAACGGCGAATCATCATGAAAAACGGGTCGCGCACCGGATATTTTTCACTGCCGCACAAAACGGTGTGCTCCAGAATGTGCGCCACACCGGTGGAATCCATCGGCACGGTCCGTAAAGCAACCATAAAGACGTTTTGCGGATCGTCCGCCGCCAGGTGGTAATGCTCGGCTCCGGTAACCTTGTGCTTGAAATGCTGAACGGTAATATTCAACGATTCGATAAAATGCTCGGTGATGAATTCAAATGCAGGATGATTCTTTGACATAGTCCCTTCTTAATCGCCTTCTGGATCTTTCATAAATGCTTTCAACAAAAAAGGCCGACAAATGCGGCCTCTTTCAATACAACGTAACGGCCATGACCGTTATGGACGGTTACACTTCCTTGATGGACAGTTTAACGCGTCCTTGCTTGTCGATGTCAATCAAACGTACCTGAATTTCCTGACCTTCTTTCAGATATTCATTGACGTCTTCAACACGTTCGTCGGCAATTTGCGACACATGCACCAAGCCTTCTCGACCCGGCATATAAGACACAAACGCGCCGAAATCAACGATTTTAACGACCTTCGCATCGTAGACCTTACCGATTTCCGGCTCGGCCGTGATTTCGGCAATGCGTGCCTTCGCGGCTTCCGCAGATGCATCGTCAACGGCGGCGATTTTCACGTTACCGTCGTCGTCGATTTCGATGGTAACACCGGTTTCTTCAGTGATGGAGCGAATGGTCGCGCCGCCTTTACCGATGATTTCACGCACTTTTTCCGGCTTGACTTTGATATTGAAGAAGCGTGGTGCCGTGCTGGCCACACTGACGTTCGAGGCGGTGATGGCTTTATCCATCTCTTTCAGAATGTGCAAACGCCCGTCTTTCGCCTGACCTAAAGCAATTTCCATGATTTCACGGGTAATACCTGTGATTTTGATGTCCATCTGCAAAGCGGTTACACCCTGCTCAGTACCGGCCACTTTAAAATCCATGTCGCCCAGGTGATCTTCATCGCCCAGAATGTCGGACAAGACGGCAAAACCGGATTCCTCTTTTACCAAGCCCATCGCGATACCCGCAATCGGCGCCGCAATCGGCACACCGGCATGCATCAATGACATGGAGGTACCGCACACCGTGGCCATGGAAGAGGAACCGTTGGATTCGGTGATTTCCGATACAACACGAATGGTGTATGGGAATTCTTCAGACGTCGGCAACAACGCCGAAACCCCACGGCGCGCCAACATGCCGTGACCGATTTCACGACGTCCCGGCGAACCGACACGACCACATTCACCCACGGAATACGGAGGGAAGTTGTAATGCAGCATGAAACGGTCCGAGTAGGAACCGGTCAGTTCATCGACAATCTTAGCGTCCTTTTCGGTGCCCAATGTCGTCACAACCAATGCCTGAGTTTCACCACGGGTGAACAAGGCGGAACCGTGCACTTTCGGCAATACACCGACCTGACAATCGATTTGACGAATGGTCTGAGTATCACGTCCGTCGATACGCGGTTCACCGGCAATAATGCGACCACGCACGATTTCTTTCTGCAACTTCCCGACCATTTTTTCAATGTCGCCCGCCTCGTAACCGTCGGCGTTCTCTTCCGTTGCTTCCAACGCATCCATTGCTTTGGCTTTCGCCGCGTCGATGGCGGCATAACGGTCCATCTTATCGGCAATCGAATAAGCCGCTTCGATATCGCTGCGAATCAAATCGTAGACTTTGTCTTTCAATTCGGTGTTTTCTGCCGCCGCTTCCCAGTCCCATTGAGGTTTACCGACTTCCGCCTTCATTTCTTTGATGGCGTCAATGGCGACTTGCATTTGATCGTGACCGAACATCACCGCACCCAACATGACCTCTTCGGACAATTCGGCCGCTTCGGATTCCACCATCAAGACCGCTTCGGATGTCCCGGCGACGCTCAATTCCAAATCGGAATCCAACAATTCTTCACTGGAAGGGTTCAACAAATAGTCACCGTCTTTATAACCGACAACCGCCGCACCAATTGGCCCGTCAAACGGAATGCCGGAAATGGCCAAGGCTGCAGACGTTCCCAGCATGGCCGGGACTTCGGTGCCGACTTCCGGATCCAAGGAAACCACGGTGGCAATGATTTGCACTTCGTTCATGAAACCTTTCGGGAACAATGGACGAATCGGACGGTCAATCAAACGTGAAGTCAGGGTTTCTTTTTCGGAAGGACGACCTTCACGCTTCAGGAAACCGCCTGGAATTTTACCGGCAGCATAAGTTTTTTCCTGATATTGAACGGTCAACGGGAAAAAGTCCTGCCCCGGTTTCGCGCTTTTGGCCCCAACCGCCGTCACCAATACTTGGGTGTCGCCCATTGCGACCATCACCGCACCATCGGCTTGGCGGGCGATTTCACCGGTCTCTAAACGAACTTGATGCTTTCCATACTGGAAAGACTTAACGTACTTTGCCATACATCTTTTCCTTATCAGGTGACGACCGAATCGATCCTGTCATTCAGCCAGTGAAACCTGAATCACCAGGAACTTTAAAGCGTAAAGCTACTGAGGATTCAGGCTTGTCTCGGTTTCCGGCCCTAGGATTATCGGGGGTCGTCGGAGGTCAATTACAAATTAAAACAGTCGAGACATTTTACAATAAATCCCCCGACAAACAACCGACCGAACGCATTTATCCCAAAACTTTTTCGGGGCGCTTTCGACGGTGTTCAGGCAAAAAAAAACCCCGCACTGCGGGGCTTTTTTTGACAGCGAAGTCGATTACTTACGCAGACCAAGCTTTTTGATCAAATCAAAATATCTCGGTGCATTTTTCTTATGCAAGTAATCCAGCAACTTACGACGACGGCTAACCAAACGCAATAGACCGGTACGAGAGTGGTTGTCGTGGATGTGCGACTTGAAGTGGTTCGTCAAATAAGTGATGCGGTGTGTCAACAAGGCAACTTGTACTTCCGGAGAACCGGTATCGCCTTCTTTAGTTGCGTATTCGGCAACGATTTTGGCTTTATCTTCAGCTGTTAGCATGGTTTTATCCTTTGATAAATCGGTTTATAAAAATTCCCATTCCGCAACCGATGGCAGAATGAAAACGTGAATTATACATAAACAAATCGGCTTGTCCATGCTTATATTCACGAAAAGGCTTAAAAAATCAGTGTCTTCCGAAACCGACCATATAGTGTTCGAAATGCGACAAATCGTTACTCAAGGCACGAATCAAATGATCCAGACTCACCACGGCATTTTCGACCAGATTCACCGCAATGTAAGGATGCTCCACTTTCAAGCGATCATACATAGGGCGCTTGATTTCCAACAAAATCACTTCTTTGGACATGGCGAACATTTTCAACATGCGTGGCTTACGGTCGAAAAACGACATCTCACCAATCAAGTTGCCCGGCCCCTGATAGCCAACTTCCGCCTCGTCCTGACCGTCGTTGACGGAAAAGCCGACCTTGCCTTTCACAATGAAAAACATCGAATCGCCGACATCGCCCATATCAAAAATCACATCGCCTTTTTTCAGGTTCTTTTCCTGTAAGAACTGCGACATCACCTCGACATCGGCACGCGTCAAGGATTCGCAAATGGCGTTGCTCTGGAAATAATCGAACAGATCGGAAGGGGTCATTTCTTGCATAGTGAGTCTCTTAAGTTTTCTTTTGTGCGATAAAAGACGAAACCGGACGCCCGTCTTTCAATGTGTCTATTTTATCAACAATTATCGTGAAGTCGGAAAAGGTTTTTGCCAACTCGCCGCGTTTTAAAATAAAGTTCGGGTTTTTCGGTGAACCAAACGCTTCCACGCCCTCGACAAAGGTTTGCATCACCACCAGGCCACCGGGACGAATCGCTTGGCGCAACCTCGGAAACAGGTCGCGATTCAAGTAACGCATCATCACCACCATATCCACCGGTTCATTCGGCAAACAACCGGTTTCGTCCAACGAACAGCGTTTCCAATCTACGGTCACGCCCTGCCGTTCGGCAAATCGCCGGGCACGGGACAAAACCGCTTCCTGTTGGTCGATGGCCGTCACCTCAAGCCCCTGTTGCCCCATATAAACCGCATCGCGGCCGCCGCCGCAACCGATGTCCCAAAGGCGTTGCGTCGAAGTTGAATGAGACGTCGAAGCGAAGCATTCTGACGATTCCACCAACCAGACCAATAAAGGGTTCGGCTGCCACAGCCGTTTGGAGGCCAGCCCGGAAACCGCCAGGCCTGGTGATTTTTCCAATTCGCTTAAACAAGCGGTTTCATCCAAGGCTTTGACAATGTCATAACCTTTTTCGCTCAGAAAAGCGCTGGCTTCCGCCAGGTCAGCGGCCTCGCCCATCAACTGCAAGGCCGCCGGGCGCGGTGGCAGTTCCGACAAACGCTCTTTCAAATCCGGCCAGGGTAAATGCGTCGCACCACGGAAGTGAGCGGATGCATAGCTGTCGGCCGGCCGCAAATCGACTATTGGAAGCGTTTCGTCAAACGACGCAGGCATGTGAATCAGTCCGCCAAATTAAACAGACGTTTCGGCTTGAGCAGATTTTTTTCCGTTTGCCATTCACCCACGCCGATGAAACGCTGCTGCGGATCATAGAAACGCACCAACTCCGTCTCCGGTTTCGCCACCGCCAATTTACCACCGTGCTGAATCGTCCGCGTATCAGCTTCGTTCAAATACATGGCTTGCAAGTGCTGTAATGGCAAATCCAACGGTTGCAGATGGGCGGCCAAATCCTGTTCGATGGTTTCCAGTGTCGCCATATCGTCACCGCACAGGCTGCCGGTTTGAGTGCGATGCAAAGCCGTCAAATGCCCGAGTGTTCCCAGCGCCTTGGCGATTTCTTCGCCCAGTGTACGAACATAAGTACCTTTGGAACAGAAAACTTCGAAAGTGATTTCGGTGGGATGAAAATCAATGAGCGTCAATTCGTGAATGGTGATCGGCCGGGCCACCCGTTCAACTTCCACACCTTTACGGGCGTATTCATACAGCGGAATGCCTTGATGCTTCAACGCTGAATACATCGGCGGCACCTGCATGATGTCGCCTTCAAACCCTTTTAAAACGGTTTGAATGCTTTCGGCGGACAGAGGCGGTACGTCCACGGTTTGCAACGGATTACCGTCCTTGTCTCCGGAATCAGTTTCGACGCCGAGGCTGAGCGTGGCGATGTAACGTTTATCGGAATCCAACAACAAACCGGAAATTTTAGTCGCCTCACCAAAACACACCGGCAATAGGCCCGTTGCAAACGGATCCAAAGCGCCGGTATGGCCGGCTTTTTTGGCGTTGTACAGTCGTCGTACCTGCTGCAAAATACCGTTGGAGGTGACGCCCTCCGGTTTATTGAGCAAGACGATGCCATCAACGGCTTGCCATTGTTTTTTTGCCATAAGAACCCGCTCGACGCTTACTTTTTGTTCTGGTGCAAGGCTTTGAAAATCAGTTCTTCAATGTGACTGGCGTTTTCCGCCACCGTGTCATAGAAGAAACGGATTTCCGGCGTAATGCGCAGTTTCATGCGTTTACCGATTTCGGAACGGAAGAATCCTTTGGCTTTTTCCAATGCCTTGATGGCATCCTGAGCTGCCGGATCGTCTTCATTGGCTCCGATAATCGTAAAGTACACCGTCGCGATGCTTAAATCCTTGGAAATCTTACACTCGGTGATATTGACCTTTTCCAAACGCGGGTCTTTGGTATCACGGTGCAGAATTTCACTCAACGTCTTGCGAATTTCCAACGCCACCCGGGTCGGTCTGCTGACTTCGTCGTTCATAATATCTTCTCTTCATAATTGGCGATTGCGCCAAACAACAATGCCCCTCTCGGGGCACTGAAAAAATAGTCGAATTGTCGTGGCCTGTTCCGTCAAAAACGGCCAGGCCTGGCAACCATTAACTTAAGGTACGCTTGACCGCAACGCGTTCGTAGACCTCGATCTGGTCGCCGACTTTCACGTCATTGTAGTCTTTCACACCGATACCGCATTCCATGCCTTGACGGACTTCCTGAACATCGTCCTTGAAGCGACGCAGGGATTCCAAAGCGCCTTGGTAAATCACCACGTTATCACGCAACACGCGAATCGGGTTGTTACGCTTGACGATGCCTTCGGTGACCATACAACCGGCAATCAAGCCGATTTTCGGTGCTTTAAAGACATCACGCACATCGGCCACACCAATGATCTCTTCCTTGAAGTCCGGCTCCAGCTTCCCTTCGATGGCACGTTTCACTTCATCGACGATTTCATAGATGACACTGTAATACTTCAGGAAAATACCTTCGTTGTCAATCAAACGCTTGGCTTTCGCATCGGCACGCACGTTAAAACCGAAAATCAACGCATCGGAGGCCAAGGCCAAGTTGGCGTCGGTTTCGGTAATCCCGCCCACACCGGAGGAGATAACCGATACTTTGACTTCGTCGTTGGACAATTTGACCAATGCGTCCACAATCGCTTCGATGGAACCTTGCACATCCGCTTTCAAGATGATGTTGACGTTTTGAACTTCGCCCTCTTCCATCTTATTGAACATATTGTCCAACTTGGCTTTCTGCTGACGGGCGATTTTCATTTCCTTGTGCTTGCTTTGACGGAACATCGCCACTTCACGGGCTTTGCGTTCACTTTCGACCGTGATCATATCGTCGCCCGCCACCGGCACACCGGACAGCCCCAGAATTTCGACCGGAATCGACGGACCGGCACTTTTCACCTGCTCGCCGTTTTCGTTCATCAGGGCACGCACTCGGCCATATTCCATACCGCACAACGCGATGTCGCCTTTTGACAAGGTACCGGCTTGAACCAATACCGTCGCTACCGGCCCACGCCCTTTATCCAAGCGAGATTCGACCACGACGCCCTTCGCAGGGCCTTCCAACGGCGCTTCCAGCTCCAGGATTTCCGATTGCAACAGGATGGCGTCCAGCAAGTCATCGATGCCTTCTCCGCTTTTCGCGGAGACACGGATGAACTGGACATCACCGCCCCATTCTTCCGGGACGACCTCTTCATTGACCAGCTCCTGCATAACACGATCCGGGTTGGCGCCTTCCTTATCCATCTTGTTGATGGCGACCACCATGCCCAAATTCGCCGCTTTGGCGTGCTGGATGGCTTCTTTAGTCTGTGGCATCACACCGTCATCGGCAGCGACCACAATGACCACCACGTCGGTGACCTTGGCACCACGCGCACGCATCGCCGTAAAGGCTTCGTGCCCCGGGGTATCGATAAAGGTGACGCCACCGTGCCCGGTTTCAACGTGATAAGCACCGATGTGCTGGGTAATCCCGCCGGATTCGCCATGTGCGACCTTCGCTTTACGAATGTAGTCCAGCAACGACGTCTTACCATGGTCAACGTGGCCCATAATGGTGACCACTGGCGAGCGCGTAACGGTTTCGCCCGTGTATTCCTGATTCACCACATCGTCTTCGATTTGGTTTTCGTTGACTAACACCGGCTTATGCCCCATTTCCTCAACCACCAGCTGGGCCGTTTCCTGATCCAACACTTGGTTGATGGTGACCATGCTCCCGAAGCCCATCATGGTTTTGATGACTTCCGTGGCTTTGACCGCCATCTTGTCGGCCAAATCGGCTACCTTAATGGTTTCGCCCAACTGCACTTCACGAACCTGTTTTTCAACCGGCTTTTGGAAACCGTGTTCGTTCGAGGACGGCGAGGTCTTCTTGTGTCCGCCTTTATGGCGACGACGGCCGAAAGACTGTTCACCCGACATCGCCAAGGTTTTCTTGGACAGTTTTTCTTTCGGCTTAGGTTTACCTTTGTGCTTCGGTTCGTCTTTTTCGTCGACCTTGGCTTTAGTGGTCTTACCTTTTTTGTCGTGCTTACCTTTCTTATCTTTGGCCTCCCCAACCGGTTCCGGCGAGACGGCTTCGATGATTTCTTCCGTCGATAAGGCTTCTTCCGGTTGAGCGGTTTCTTCCGACGTCGTCTCAGCCACAGTGGTTTCCGGCGTTTCGGCCGTTACCACTTCGTCCGGTACCGGTGTTTCCACCGTTTCCTCGATGACTTCCGGTTCTTGCTCTTCAGCGGTTTCCGGCTTCTTCACATAGGTACGCTTCTTACGAACTTCCACATTCACGGTACGCTTACCGGAACCGGAGGACAGGTTCAGCTTCTGAACCTGTTTACGCTTCAAAGTCACCTTTTTCGGTGTGTCGACTTTCTCGCCGTGCAGACCTTTCAAATAATTCAGAAGGGTCATTTTTTCGTCATCAGACAGAAAATCCGCTTCTTTTTTACCGGACACCCCAGCGTTTTCAAGCTGAGACATCAGCTTATCGACTGATAATTTCAGTGTTTCAGCAAACTGTTTTATGGATACTTCAGACATACAATCGTGTCCTCCTAATTATTCGAACCATGGTGCGCGTGCTTTCATAATCAACTCACTCGCGGCCTGCTCGTCCATTTCGACCATTTCCAACAACTCGTCCGTTCCGAGTTCCGCCAGATCTTCCTGAGTGACGATACCTTGAGCGGCAAGCGATTTCGCCAGCTCTTCCGTCATTCCTTCCAAATCCAACAGGTCTTGTGCAGGTTCAGCCATAGCTGTCTTTTCTTCATTCGCAATTGCTTGAGTCAAAAGCGCATCCTTGGCTCTTTCTTTCAATACGGAAACGATATCGTCGTCAAAGCCGTCGATTTCCAGCATTTCCGCAGTCGGCACATAGGCCACTTCTTCAAGCGTCGTAAAGCCTTCGGCCACCAAGACTTCCGCCAAGTCTTCGTCCACGTCCAGGCTGTTCACAAACAAAGCCATCTGGCCTTGCGATTCGGTTTCGTGTTTTGAAGCCATGTCGCTTTCGGACATGACATTCAATTCCCAACCGGTCAATTCGGTCGCCAGGCGGATATTCTGACCGTTTTTACCGATGGCTTGCGATAGTTGTTCGTCGTCCACCGCCAAGTCCATGGTGTGCTTATCTTCATCGACCATAATGGAGGTGACTTCGGCCGGCGCCATGGCGTTGATCACGTACTGGGCATCATTGGAATCCCAAAGCACGATGTCGATACGCTCACCGTTCAATTCATTGGTCACCGCTTGCACACGGCCACCACGCATACCGACACAAGCACCGATTGGGTCCAATCGAGGGTCGTTGGCACGAACCGCTACCTTGGCACGTAATCCGACATCACGCGCCGCGCTCATGATGTCAATCAAATCGTCACCGATTTCCGGCACTTCGATTTTGAACAATTCAATCAGCATTTCCTTACAGGCTCGCGACATGAAAATTTGCGGCCCGCGAGGACGGAACGAAACGTCTTGCACATAGGCACGAACGCGATCACCCATTTTGAATACTTCACGGTTAATCAACTCGGAACGCGGGATAACCGCATCGACATTGTCGCCCAAATCCAAAATCACATCGCCACGGTCGATACGCTTCACCTGACCGGTCATAATCTCACCGACGCGTTTGGCGTATTCTTCCACCACTTTTTTGCGCTCGGCTTCGCGTACTTTCTGGATAATGACCTGCTTAGCGGTTTGAGCGCCGATACGGCCGAATTCAATCGACTCGATCGGTTCTTCAATATATTGTCCCGGTTCAATGTGCGGTTCGATTTCAACAGCATCCATGTGACGCATGTACCAACCGACATTGTCTTCAATTTCGACATCGTCTTCGATCACTTCCCAGCGACGGAACGTTTCGTAGTCCCCTGTGTGACGGTCAATAGAAACGCGGGCATCAATTTCGTCATTGTGGCTTTTGCGAGTCGCGGTCGCCAGCGCAGCCTCAATGGCTTCGAAAATAATATCCTTATCCACGCCTTTTTCGTTGGACATGATTTCAACAACGGCTAAAACTTCCTTACTCATTTCTATTTCCTCAAAAGTAGGGGCTAAATTTTTAAAAGATTCAACGTGTATTTCAAAAGATTAAAACTGCGGCACCACATTGGCCTTATCAATTTGGCCAAAGGGAATATCATACGCCTCACCGTCCACTTCAACGACGATGCCATCCTCGTTCACTTGCGTCATAATGCCTTTAAAACGCTTACGGCCCATGATCGCCACCGCCGTCCGCAACTGGATTTCCTGCCCTTCGTAGGCACGATATTGTTCCGGACGGAACAGGGGACGATCCATCCCCGGTGAAGACACTTCCAGCATATAGGCATTGGAAATCGGGTCTTCGACATCCATGATGGCGCTCACTTGCCGACTCACGTCTCCGCAATCATCGACGGTAACGCCTTCCGGGTCCTTATCAATATAGACACGCAAGGTCGAGTGTTTACCCGCCGGCAAATATTCGCAGCCCCACATTTGAAAGCCCATGCTTTCAATGGTCGGCTTCAGCAAATTTTCAATCTTTTCTTCCAGAATCACGCAGGCTTTTTCCTTAATTCAAAAAATAAAAAACCCCGTAAAGACGGGGTTTTTAAAATTTAAGCGGAAAGACGCTCATTAACCCGCCTCTCCCTTAATACATGATTTAAAAAACTGAGCGGAATTATATGAAACGCTTAAGCATTTGTCAAACAAAGCATTTCATTTACCCGCATTTAATCAAACCTACCCTAATTTTTTCAGTTTGATGAAAATCAATGCTGTCATCAATGCATCGCTAAAGGCATCATGTTGACCGAAATTCGGCAGAGCCAACCCCGTTAAAATGGCATCAAACGATAAATCGATGACCTTTTTCGGAATCGGGTCTTCTTTATAATCGTAATACAAGGCCGACACTTCGATTTGCGGGTTCGGCAAACCAATTCCCAGCCAAGGCTTGAGCACCTGATTGACCATCGCCACATCGAATTCCAGATAATACCCCACCAGCGGACGGGAGCCGATAAAATGCAGAAACTGTTCAATGGCTTCCCGCTCGCTCAAGCCATGCACCGTATCTTCGTTGCGAATCCAATGCACCTTGATGCTTTGTTCGGAAATCGCTGCATCCTGTGCCAACGTCAAGTTCAAGGCTTCGCTGGTCAAGATTTCCTGCCCACGAATCTTCATCGCACTCAGGGAAACGATTTTGTCTTTTTTCGGATCCAACCCGGTGGTTTCGCAGTCGAAACACACCCATTCATTTTCCGGCGGCACGGCATCAAACAAAAACGCAAATCGCTCGTCCTTCAACTGGCGACGATGCCAACGACGTCGTAACGAACGCCACACCTCACATCACCGCATGAAGTTTATAATGCTGCTCAATCAGCTTTTTGAACTGATTGACCACATTGAACGCGTCTTTGAGCAGGTCTTGCTGCAACTGCGTCAGCCCCGACACCCGAATTAAGTTGTCCGGTGCCTGCTCCAGCTGCATTTGCTCAACCATCGACTCCAAGCGCAAGGTGTTCAGAAAGTTCAACGTTTCCCCCAGTTCAATACCAAAATGCTCGGTCAGCACCCCCATGTCCATCAAGGCTTTAATACGCCAATGGGTATTGGTTTTCAAAATACCGTGTTCCAACGCCAGACAACGCACACCATGAACGATGGGGAAAATCCCGCCCTTTTTCAAATCGATTTTCGGGTCTTTGGCGTCTTTGTCGGTCACCAACTTTCCGAAAAAGCCGATGGGCGTCTCGAACTGCAACACGGATTTGGCGAAGTGCGGTAAAAAGTGACGGTTCGAATCCAACCAGCTCATCATGGTTCGCTTGGCGTCGAGCAACAACTGTTCATCGCCCAACACCGCCTCGGCATCAAAGAAAATCGACAGGTTCATAAACGCATCGCCGGAAGGCGCGGTCATCCAATCACGCAGTTGCTGTTTGAAATCCGATAACGGCCGAGTCCAAACCGGGTTCGACACCATGATTCTCCCCGGGCAAGGCGGAAAACCCAACTCGATCAAACGGGCACTGAACGTTTGCATGAATGTCGCCAGGCCTGGCGATATTTCAACCGTATCCGGCAAAATGAACGCATTATCCTGGTCGGTACGAATCACCTGCTCGGCACGGCCCTCACTGCCCATCACCAGCAAACACCCTTTTTGCAAAGCTTCCGATGGCGATAAGAACTCAAAAACCCGCTCCAGCATCTTTCGGTGCAATTCATTGACCAATTTGGCGATGTAATGCGTCTTGACCCCGCGATTATTCAAATTCACCACCAAGTGATCAATGCGGTCCGCCACGCCCTTCAGTTCGTCAAACGATTCGGCTTGCTGAATACTCAAAACCACCAGGCCTGACTGGTTGGCAAACATGCCCATCAAGTCTTTCTGATGCAAAATACCCAACATGGCGTCATCCGAGCGCACCACCAAACGGTTGATGCGATACTTGGTCATTTTCAACAACGCATTGAACAAATAATCGAATTGATGCACGGTCATCACCGGCCGCGTCGCCAAGGGACCGACCGCATCCGTCACCGCGTACTCGTTCAACGCCAACCCATTGAGCAAATCGATTGACGTGACAATGCCTCTTTCAGCCTCGTCCTGAAACACCACCACACACGCATCGGTTTTCAACGCCTGCATCTGCCGAACACAGGCCTGAATGGTTTCCGTTTCACTCACCTCGATCAACGCTTGGCGCGGAGCGTCTTCAACCACCCCCATCAGCGACTCACTGGACGACTCCGCTTGAATCTGGGCATGCATTCGGTTGAGTTTAGCGGTGATGTCATCAATGAAAAAGCCCTCGATTTCCGGTTGTTGCATCACTTCCAGAAAGGCTTCCTGCGGCAAGCGATAGACAATCGCTTCTTCAATCACATCGTAACGGCGATAAGCCGCACGTTTTAATAGAAAGCTTTCGCCAAAATACGTGTGACTGCCGTAAACGGCCACTTGGCGCTGATTTTCATCGAACTCGGCCACATGGCCTTTAATCACAAAATACAGAAATGCATTTTCGTTTGCAGCTTCGCCGGAAGACAATTCCAGACGTTCACCCAAAGGAAAATACACCACATCCAAGGCTTCAGCCAACGACAGTAGCGTCGATTCATTCAGTGCCGAAAACGGTTCGACTTGTTTGAGAAAGTTCAATTGTTGTTGAACGGACATAGGCTCTACCTCTTAAGACCTTTGCATTGTGCCACACTCGCGCAAAGGCATACAAAAAAGGGGCTGAAAACAGCCCCTTTTTATTCTAACGAATCACTCGTAACTTACCTTAGTGGTTCGAGGCACCTTCGGCACCGATCCCGGTTTGAGATCGAACGAACTGTGCTTCAAAGCCATCCAAGTCTTCTTTCGCACGTACCGACTTATCGGTAATGGAGAAGAACCAGATGGAAACAAAGGCAATGATCACGGTGAACAGAGCCGGGAACTTATACGGCACGATGGCTTCGCCCATTCCCAGAATCTGAGTCCACACGACCGGACCAAGAATAACCATGACCACGGCGGAGATCAGACCCAACCAGCCACCGATAACGGCACCACGGGTTGTCATCTTGCTCCAGAACATGGACATAATCAACACAGGGAAGTTCGCGGAAGCGGCGATTGTAAAGGCCAATGCCACCACGAAGGCGATGTTTTGGTCTTTAAAGCCGATACCGAAAATAATCGCCAAAGCACCAATCACAAAAGTTGCACCTTTCGCCACTTTGGTTTCCTGTTCTTCGGTCGCATTCTTGTTGATCACATTCGCGTAGATATCATGCGAAATCGCAGACGCACCGGCCAAGGTCAACCCGGACACCACCGCCAAAATGGTCGCGAAAGCTACCGCTGAGATGAAGCCCAGGAAGAAGTCACCACCGATCACATGCGACAAGTGAATCGCCGCCATGTTGTTACCGCCAATCAGCTTGGAACCGTCCATGTATTCAGACGCCACCACCATCGCAATCGCACCGAAACCGATGATGAACGCGAGAATGTAGAAATACCCGATAAAGCCGGTCGCATAGAATACCGACTTACGAGCTTCTTTCGCATCCGGAACCGTGAAGAAACGCATCAGGATGTGTGGCAAACCAGCGGTACCGAACATCAGGGCAATCCCCAGGGAAATCGCATTGATTGGATCGGAAACGAAACCACCGGAGAACAAGATGTCCATATTGCCATCACGGTTTTCAACAGCGGTTTTAAACAAGGTTTCGAAACTGAAGCCCATGTTGTACATAACCGCTACAGCGATAAAGGTCGCACCGGACAGCAACAAAACGGCTTTGATGATTTGTACCCAGGTCGTCGCCAACATCCCGCCAAAGGATACGTAGGCGATGATCAAGACACCGACCATCACAACCGCGTAGTTGAAGTCCAAACCGAACAACAACTCGATCAGCTTACCGGCACCGACCATTTGCGCGATCAAATACAGGATAACAACCGCAATCCCGCCAAAAGCCGCCAACACACGAATCGGTGTTTGTTGGAAACGGTAAGCCGCGACATCGGCAAACGTGAATTTACCCAAGTTTCTCAAGCGCTCAGACATCAAGAACAGGATAATCGGCCACCCCACCAGAAACCCGATGGCAAAGATCAAACCGTCATACCCTTTCAAGTACACCATCCCGGTAATACCCAGGAAAGACGCTGCGGACATGTAGTCACCCGCAATCGCCAGACCGTTCTGCAACCCGGTGATACCACCGCCGGCCGCATAGAAGTCTTTTGCGGACTTGGTACGCTGCGCCGCCCAGTAAGTGATGTAAAGCGTTGCGCCAACAAAGACGATAAACATTGAAATAGCGGACCAATTGGTCTCTTTCTCAACCGGAGCCGATACATCAATCCCAGCCGCATATACCGATACCGGCATGACGACCAAAACCAACAAGGCCAATAACTTATGAATTCCCATCTTCATTATTCAACCTCTTTCTTGATTTTTGCCGTGAGTTCATCAAAATCCGAATTCGCTTTTCTGACGTAATAACCGGTCAGCAAAAACGCAAAGATAATGATCGCAACCCCTACCGGGAAACCGATGGATACGTATTGACCGCTGACAATCATCGTAAAGAATGCCGGATCAAACGCCAACAGCAGGATATACCCGTAATACACAACCAGCATGGCAATGGAGAGTTTCCATGCCAGCCCCGTACGCTCTTTGACGAGCTGTTGATACTCCGGAAGATTTTTAATCTTCTCAATTTTAGACTGTTCCAAAGTCTTCCTCCTTGATTATGAAACTCGGGTCGTTTCGTTGTATTTATTTAAACGAACCCTTGTTCGACAATGAGACCGTTTAGGCCTCGTTTATATGAAAATAGCCAGGCCTGGTCATTTTGTAACCAGTCTGGCTATCTCAACATTTGGTTCAGCTCATGCGCCCTGTTTATTTATGCGGCTGCATGAACTGATCCAAAATACTTGGATCTTCAAGCGTCGATGTATCGGAGGTGATTTCCTCACCCTTGGCGATACTGCGCAACAAGCGACGCATGATTTTACCGGAACGCGTCTTCGGCAGGTTGGAACCGAAGCGGATATCATCCGGCTTGGCAATCGGGCCGATTTCCTTAGCCACGTGATTACGCAACTCCTGAACCAATGCCAGACGCTCGTCCCCTGGCGGTACTTCCATATTCATCACCACGAATGCGAAGATGGACTCCCCTTTCACATCGTGCGGCTTGCCGACCACGGCGGCTTCGGCCACATGCTCGTGCGACACCAGCGCCGACTCGATTTCCATGGTTCCCAAACGGTGTCCGGACACGTTTAGCACGTCATCGATACGCCCCATAATCCAGAAGTTACCGTCGTGATCCAAGTGAGCGCTGTCGCCCACCACATAATACTTGTTCTTGAACATCGCGAAGTAGGTATCGACGAAACGCTCGTCGTCGTTCCAGATGGTACGCACCATCGACGGCCAAGGCTTACGCACCACCAGGTAACCCCCTTCACCGTGCGTCAATTCAACGCCTTCTTCATCCACGATGTGCGCATCGATGCCCGGTAACGGTTTGGTACACGAGCCCGGTTTCAAGTCGGTCACACCCGGGACGGGTGCAATCATGTGCGCGCCGGTTTCAGTCTGCCACCAGGTATCCACGATTGGGCATTCACCACGTCCGATCACATCGTGATACCAGATCCAGGCTTCCGGGTTGATCGGTTCACCAACCGTGCCCAGCAATCTCAACTTCGACAAATCGTATTGCTTCGGCAAGTCATCACCGAATTTCATCAGGGCACGAATCGCCGTCGGCGCGGTATAGAATACAGTCACACCATGGTCCTGACAGACTTGCCAGAAACGACCCGCATCCGGATACGTCGGAACGCCTTCGAACATCACAATGGTCATCCCCATCGACAAAGGTCCATACGCCACGTAAGTGTGACCGGTAATCCAGCCCACATCCGCGGTACACCAGAAAACATCGCTGTCTTTCAAGTCAAAGACCCACTCATTGGTCACATAGGCGTTCAACAAGTAACCGCCGGTGCTGTGTTGAATCCCTTTCGGCTTGCCGGTTGAACCGGACGTATAAAGCAGGAACAGTGGGTGCTCGGCATTGACCATCACCGCGTCGTGATAATTGCTCATACCGGCGATGGCATCATGCCAAGAAATGTCGCGCCCTTCTTTCATCGGCACTTCATCATCGGTACGCTTGTAAACGATGACTTTACGAACCGAGTCGCCGCCTTTTTCCAAAGCCGCATCCACCGCGCCTTTCAACGGCACGGACTTCCCGCCGCGGCAACCGGCATTCGCGGTAATGACCATACGCGCACCGGCGTCTTCAATACGGTCGCGCAAGGCTTCCGCCGAGAACCCACCGAATACGATGGAGTGGATGGCACCGATACGGGCACAGGCTTGCATGGCGAAAACCGCTTGCGGAATCATCGGCATGTAGATGATGACGCGATCGCCTTTTTCGATGCCTTGCGCCGTCAAAGCATTCGCCAAGCGGCAGACTTCATCGTGCAGTTCTTTGTAAGTGTATTGTTCGACCGAACCGTCATCGGCTTCGAAGATAATGGCCAGCTTGTCTTCTTTTTCTTCCAAGTGGCGATCGATACAGTTATAGGAGGCGTTCAGTTCACCGTCGGCGAACCATTTATAGAAAGGGGCATTGGAATCGTCTAACCCAACCGTGAAATCCTTGGACCAGTCCAGTTTTTCCCTCGCCAAATCACACCAATAACCTTCATAGTCTTCATCCGCTTTGGCTTTCAACGCATGGTACTTTTCTTCGGTAATGTTTGCTTGACTCTTGAAGTCGGCGGTTGGTTTAAATATCCGATCTTCGTGTAAGATCGACTCGATATTGTTAGACATTAATGTCTCCTATTTGACAATTTCTCTACGTAACTTTTTAAGTTCACTGGGAACGGTTCGTCGAATTCCGTACATTCTAAAGGTTATGGGCAACCAATAGGAATAAAAATACTTTATAACCAAATTTTATGACCTTAAATTCGGCCTCTCATCAACGCTCAAATTCCGCTCCGCTGAACTCCCCCAATTGACTCAGACAACCACTTCCGGTTGCCAACCGTGACTTCTGAGCACTTCCAGTAACTCGTCGTCCGGAAAAAATTCAATCCCTTCCTGGGTAATCATCTGCGCTCTGGCCTGGTCGTTTCGGTAATCCACCACCAACGGCAAGCCGGTCTCCACCCGATAAGGCGTCAACACCGATGACAAATTCTGTAAACGATCCGGTTGTAACGTCGCATCGGCGAACACCTTAATGGCCCGCGCTTTTTCGACGCGTGACTCTGCCAGAGTCACCACCTGTTCGGCATCCAGCTTGATCCCGCCGTTAAACGTATCTTCCGACACTTCGCCGTAAATCAACACCACCGTATCGGGCAACAAAATATCCCGGCACGACTCGAACACCGCCGGGCGCAACACCACTTCCATACGAGCGGTCTGATCGTCGATGGCGACAAAGCCCATTCGGCTGCCGCTTTTGGTCACCTTGCTGCGCGCTTCGACAATCAAACCCGCCGCCCATTTCTTAGCCCATTTCTCCGGACGCAAGGCGGATAATTTCTGCTCAACCAACTTATCCAATTCTTCTCGATAAATTTCAATCGGGTGGCCGGTCATGTACAAGCCCAAGACATCTTTTTCGCCTTTCAGACGTAGCTTCTCGGGCATTTCCGGCACATCGACCAACTCCGAAGCATTTTCCGCTTCAAACGACATGGCATCACCGAATAAATCGCCTTGACCGGCTTCTTCGTCCTTGTGCTTTTGTTCCGCTTTCTGCAAGGCCAAACCGACACTGTCCAACATGGCTTGTCGGTTATCGTGCAGGCAATCCATCGCGCCGGCCAGAATCAACGCTTCAATAACGCGCTTATTGACCTTTTTGGTCACCCGCAAACAGAAATCGAACAAATCCTGATAAGGCCCATTTTCCTTGCGCTCGGCGATAATGCCTTCCAGCGCCGATTCACCAACGCCTTTAATCGCACCCAAGCCGTAACGAACCACTTTTTCTTCCGTTTTGACCGACTTAAAATGGATTTCGCACTCATTGATATTCGGCTGGCGAACATCAATGCCCATGGCATAACATTCGTTGACCATGTGCACCACTTTTTCGGTGTTGTCCATGTCGGATGAAATCTGCGCCGCCATGAACTCGGCCGGGTAATGCGTTTTCAGCCAGGCCGATTGATAAGACACCAACGCATACGCAGCGGAGTGGGATTTGTTGAACCCGTACCCGGCGAATTTCTCCACCAGGTCGAAAATTTTCATCGCCAAGTCGCCGTCAATGCCGCCTTTTTCCGCGCCCTCTTTAAACACCGAACGTTGCTTGGCCATTTCTTCGGGTTTCTTTTTCCCCATCGCACGACGCAGCATATCGGCGCCGCCCAGCGTATAACCGGCCAACACCTGTGCAATCTGCATGACCTGTTCCTGATACAGAATGACCCCGTAGGTCGGTTCCAGAATCGGTTGCAGCGATTCGTGCTGATACTGTGCGTCCGGATAAGAGACTTTTTCCTTACCGTGCTTACGGGCGATGAAGTTGTCCACCATGCCCGACTCCAACGGTCCGGGGCGGAACAAAGCGACCAGGGCGATAATGTCTTCGAAACAGTCGGGGCGCAAACGGACAATCAAATTCTGCATCCCGGCCGATTCCAACTGAAACACCCCGGTGGTCTTACCGGTTTTAATCAGGTCGAAGGTTTGGGTATCGTCCAACGGAATGCGCGCGATGTCGACAAAGCCGTCATCGCCGGGTTGTTTGCCATCATTGATAAAGTGCAAGGCCCAATCAATGATGGTGAGCGTCCGCAAGCCCAAAAAGTCGAATTTGACCAGACCTGCGGTTTCCACATCGTTTTTATCCAGCTGCGTGACCACACTGGTGCCGTCCGGTTCACACAATACCGGGCAGAAATGATCCAACGGTTTCGGGCCGATGACCACCCCACCGGCGTGCTTACCGGTATTCCGCACCGTGCCTTCCAACTTCAAGGCCAGGTCGATGAGCATACGGACGTCTTCTTCATTATCGTAACGTTCCTGAAGCATTTCTTCTTGCTCCAGCGCATCCTTTAGCTTGATACCCAAGTCATTCGGCACCAACTTGGCAATACCGTCCACCATGCCGTAACCGTGGCCCAATACCCGGCCCACATCGCGCACCACGGCTTTCGCCGCCATGGTGCCGAAGGTCACGATTTGCGACACGTGATCCTGTCCGTATTGACGCGACACGTAATCGATAACTTCATCGCGTCGTTCCATACAAAAGTCGACGTCGAAATCGGGCATGGACACCCTTTCCGGATTCAGGAACCGTTCGAACAGCAGGTCGTATTCCAGAGGATCCAAATCGGTGATTTTCAGCGCGTAGGCCACCAGGGAACCGGCACCGGACCCCCGCCCCGGTCCCACCGGTACGTCGTGATTTTTACCCCACTGAATGAAGTCGGCAACGATGAAGAAATACCCGGGGAACCCCATTTGGATAATGATGTCGAGTTCGAACTTGAGACGATCGTCGTATTCTTTACGCTTTTCGGCAAATTCTTCGGCGGACAAATGCCCGAATAGGAACTTCAAACGCTCTTCCAAGCCGTTCCGAGATTCCTGAATAAAATACTCGTCCATTGTCATGCCTTCCGGCACCGGGAAATCCGGCAGGAAGTAAGTGCCCAATGTCAGGGTGACATTACAGCGTTTGGCAATCTCCACCGTATTTTCGATGGCTTCCGGCAAATCGGCAAACAGTTCGATCATCTCATCCGAGGAACGGAAATACTGCTCTTCAGAATAACGTTTCGGTCGGTTCGGGTCGTCAAGAATGTAACCGTCATGAATGCAGACCCGCACCTCATGCGCGTCAAAGTCATCCTCGGATTCAAATCGTACGTCATTGGTGGCCACCACCGGCAACTCATAACGCTGTGCCACTTCCACGGCACCGACCAGGTAGGCTTCTTCATTATCACGGCCGGTACGAACCAACTCCAGATAAAAACGATCCGGGAAGGTTTCCTGCCACCAGGCCGTTCGCTTCGCCGCCAAGTTCGGTTTTTGGGCGAGAATCGCCTGACCGATATCGCCGTCTTTGCCTCCGGACAGGATAATCAGGCCTTCGTTGTAGGCTTTCAGCCATTCTTGCTTGATCAAGGGTTGCATTTCGGTAGCGACGATCTTCTGATTCTTCAGATACGCCATCGAAATCAAATGGGATAGGTTGAGATATCCTTGGTCATTCTGACACAAGGCCACCACTTTGAAGACATTACCGTCTTCGGCTTCAATCAACAGGTCGGAACCGATAATCGGTTTGATGCCGGCGCCGATGGCGGCAGAATAGAATTTGACCAGCGCGAACATGTTCATCTGGTCAGTCAAAGCCAGGGCGGGCTGTTCGTGACCGGCGGCATTCGAAATCGCCGATTTCACCCGTAAGGTGGCATCCACGACCGAATATTCCGAATGAACATGTAAATGAACGAACTGGGTCATATATAAACTAAGGGAACCGTTATTTTTATCTCAACAATACAGTGCGTTTTCACCAGGCCTGGTTCATTTCCGCATTTTATATTTGCGTTTTCGCACCCTGGAAGAGGTATTGCGAATTCACGGCCTGATTTCATTGGTTATAATAGCCGCATATTCTATGATAAATCGCATGCTGAATTCAGATAATTTCCAATGACCAAGTCAATTCACCAACCTTTTTGGCTCGACACCGAACCGGTGGTCTTTCCGCCGACCCATTATGCGCTGGCACAGCCGGACGGTTTGTTAGCCATCGGCGGCGATTTGACGCCCGAATGGTTGTTGACCGCTTATAGCAAAGGCATTTTCCCCTGGTTTAATGAAGACGACCCCATTTTATGGTGGACGCCAAACCCGCGTTCGGTCTTATTTATCGATTCACTCAAAGTGCGGCGCAGCCTGGTGAAAACCATCCGAAAACAACAATTCACCGTCACATTGGATCAGGCATTCGGCGACGTCATGCGCCAATGCGCGGAAACGCCCAGGCCTGGTCAGGATGGCACCTGGATTTCCGACGAGATGCTACAAGCTTACAGCCGCCTGCATCAATCCGGTCATGCCCACTCGGTCGAAGTCTGGCACCAGGATCAACTGGTCGGCGGACTTTACGGCGTCGCCATCGGCAAGGTCTTTTTCGGCGAATCCATGTTTGCCAAAATGAATGATGCTTCCAAAGTCGCCTTGGTGGCGCTGTGCCAGCAACTCAAAGCCTGGGGCTTTCGCATCATCGACACCCAGATGGAAACCGAACACCTCAAATCACTCGGCGCCCGCCTGATTTCACGCGAGCACTTTGAAAGCCTGCTCCGGGAAGACACGGCCAAACCATTTCCGGCCCGAAAATGGCAATTCGACCAGGCCTGGGACCGTGCTTTTCTTCCCGAGAACAGCGTCGACGCGCCCTAACACGTTCCGGCGATTCTAAAAATGACAAAATCTTGAATAAAAACAATCCCTCTGCTATAATCGCCGCTTATTTTTTACAGGGGCACTAAAAGCTAATAATCTCTATGTCAAAACAAGATGTCATCGAATTTGATGGTGAAGTCATTGAAACTTTGCCGAATACCATGTTTAAAGTTCGTTTGGAAAACGGCCACGAAATCTTGGCGCACATCTCCGGACGCATGCGTAAGAACTACATCCGCATCCTGGCGGGTGACAAAGTTAAGGTTGAATTGACGCCTTACGACCTGACCAAAGGTCGCATCACTTACCGCGGGAAATAACTCCCGCAAACTTTGACAGCCCAATGTAAAAACTAAAAAAACCGCTGAAAAGCGGTTTTTTTATATCTGAAAGTAATGACTTAACGCCGATTCGCCTTACTCAACCAGTTCATCGGCTTTCAACTGAATCGTGTCGTTCTCGATATCGATGATGACACGGCCGCCGTCCTGCAAGTCACCAAACAACAGCATTTCCGCCAACGGCTGTTTGATTTTCTCCTGCACCAGACGCCCCATCGGTCTCGCACCCATAAACGGATCGTAACCTTCTTTCGCCAGCCAGGCACGTGCCGCAGACGTCAATTCAATGGACACTTTCTTATCCTGCAAGCTGTTCTCCAACGCATAGATGAACTTGTTGACCACCGAGCCCATGATTTCGGACGACAATCGATTGAACTGCACCACCGCATCGAGACGATTTCGAAACTCCGGTGTAAACACCTTCTTCAATTCGCTTTGGAAGTCCAGCGTATGATCCTGCTCGGTAAAGCCGATGCTGGCACGCGAAGCCGCTTCCGCGCCAACATTCGACGTCATAATCAGAATCACGTTTCGGAAGTCAGCTTTACGGCCGTTGTTGTCGGTCAAGGTGCCGTTATCCATCACCTGCAACAGCAAATTAAACACATCCGGGTGCGCCTTTTCGATTTCATCCAGTAACACCACCGAATGCGGATGTTTATTGACCGCTTCGGTCAATAAACCACCCTGGTCAAACCCGACATACCCCGGCGGCGCCCCAATCAAGCGCGACACCGAATGGGCTTCCATGTATTCGGACATATCGTAACGTAACAACTCGATGCCCAGGTGTTTCGCCAACTGTTGCGTCAACTCGGTTTTCCCGACCCCAGTCGGCCCGGCAAACAGGAAGGACGCCGTCGGACGATTCGGTTCGTTCAAACCGGAACGCGCCAACTTGATGGACGCCACCACTTTATGAATGGCTTCATCCTGTCCAAAGACCACCCGTTGCAAGCTGCTTTCCAGCGAAGACAGTTTGTCTTTTTCTTTTTGGGTGATTTGCGACACGGGAATGCGCGCAATATTGGCGACAATCTGTTGAATCTCCGCCACGGAAATTTGTTTGCGGCGTTTGCTTTTCGGCATCAGCGCCTGTTTCGCGCCGGCTTCGTCGATCACATCAATCGCCTTATCCGGCAGATGACGGTCGGTAATGTAACGTGCCGACAAGTCCACCGCCGTTTTCAACGCCGGCAAGGTGTATTTGACATTGTGGTGCGATTCGAACTGCGACTTCAGCCCTTTCAAAATATCAAAGGTTTCCTGATTGGTCGGTTCGCGTACGTCGATTTTCTGGAAGCGGCGCGCCAAAGCGCGGTCTTTTTCGAAAATACCACGGTATTCTTCATAGGTGGTCGCGCCGATACAACGCAACTTACCGGACGACAACGCCGGTTTCATCAGGTTGGATGCGTCCATCGCGCCGCCTTGCACCGCTCCGGCACCGATAATGGTGTGAATTTCATCAATGAACAAAATCGCGTGAGGTTTTTCTTCCAGCGCTTTCAGCAGGCCTTTGAAACGTTTCTCGAAATCCCCGCGATAACGCGTGCCCGCCAACAACGCACCCATGTCCAAGCTGAACACTTCCGCGTCGAGCAGTTGTTCCGGCACATCACCGCTGACGATTTTATGCGCCAAGCCTTCCGCCACGGCGGTTTTCCCGACCCCCGGTTCACCGACCAACAGTGGATTATTTTTACGACGGCGGCTTAACACTTCCAGCGTCCGCGTCAATTCCCACTGGCGACCGATAATCGGGTCGATGCGTCCTTGTTCGACTTCGGCGTTTAAATTCAAGCTGAAATTGGCAATCGGATCATTTTCCGGCTCCGCCGTTTGAGTGTCTTCCACGCCTTCTTCCGTTGGCGAGCTGGACAGAAAATCTTCCTGCTGTTGCGCGGTCACGCCGTGCGAAAGGTAGCTGAGGATATCGACACGATGCACGCCGCAGCTTTCCAGAATGTACACGGCTTGAGAGTCTTGCTCGGAATAAAGCGACGCTAAAACGTGCAAACCGGTCACTTCGGCATAGCCATTGGATTGCACCAGATAAATGGCGCGCTCAATCACGCGCTGGAACGCCATGGTCGGCAGCAACTCTTCTACTTTGTGACCGGTGCCTTCCGCGTCCAGGTATTTTTCCAATTCGGTTTCAATCATGTTCGGCTTGACACCGCAAGCTTCGATGGCTTCGCGCACAGAAGGCAACCCGAGCAACTCCAACAATAGGTGCTCAAGCGTCACATATTCGTGTTCGTATTCGTTCGCCAAGCTGAACGCATTGCTAAGCGTTAACTGCAATTCCTTGCTTAACATTTAAACCACCTCCATTTCGCACTGCAGAGGATGTTGATGCTCTCTCGCATATTGATTCACTTGCATCACCTTCATTTCAGCCACTTCCCGACTGTATACGCCACAGACGCCCTTTCCTTGGGTATGCACCGCCAACATCACGGCATTGGCTTTGGCTTCGTCCATGCCAAAAAAGCGCATTAATACGTCCACTACAAAATCCATCGGCGTAAAGTCGTCATTCAACAACACCACCTGATAACGTTTCGGTGGTTTGACGGCCGGGCGTTCGGTTTCCAGCACCACGCCGTCATCTTGAAAAGGTTGACTTGCCATTCGAGTTCCTTAGATTTAATTTAACAGAGCCGGCGTTATGCGGCAATCAATTTTGCATAGAGATGACCGGGGACATTGGCCTCATCGCCGGGTAACCCCATGTTTTCAATCAGAATGTATTCGTGCGGAGAATAATTGACCGGAACGGTCACTTTCATGCTGCCGGCGGGCGACTCCAGATCGAGTTTCGTACCCGGCACCAGCAACGTGCTCGGCACCTGGATGGTACCGTAGATATCACACCCTTTGAGCTCCCATTTCAGCGAATCCAGTTTAAGCTGGAATTTCACCAGATAATCTCCCGGTTCGCCACCGAACAGACCTTGATAGCCTTTGCCTTTCAAGCGGAAGGTTTTATTCATGAACGCTTCTCGGGTGAACCTCATTTTCACTTTCAAACCGGGAATGTAAAAATAACCGATTTTCAACAGCCGTATCGCATAACGCAACGTCAGCGGATAAGTGATGATGCGATCCTTACCTCGAATCGGGCGCTGTTTTCGCCATTGATAAGGCCCGCTCGACTCGGAACGCTGCCGTTGCGATGCATTATGCGAATGGGGTTGACTCGATGAATAGGATTTGCGGTTCTGGCGGCAGAAATCCCGCCAGTAAGCATCCTTGAATTTGGTCAACACTTCGTAGGCTTCGGAAATTTCTTGAAACTTTTCGGTGGCATTGTGAATTTTGGAGACGTCGGGGTGGTAGCGTCGAGCCATCTTTCGATAAGCTTGCTTAATCGTTTTATCACAAGCCTGATGATGAACACCGAGCAATGCAAAGTAGTCTTTGGATGTATCGTAACGATTATTCAGCATCTAATATTCGTCACACTCTGAAGCGTTAGGATTAACAACGAAATTCACCCGAAATGCGGTTTTGGTTAGACTTTATTCTAACGGTTTTCCGGTCCAAAAAAAAGCCTTAAGCCAGACCGTCAAAAGCCCTCAATAAGCGTATGAAAAATAAGCATTAGCACGAAAATCAGCGGGTTTTCAAACCGTTTTCAGTAAATTTTTTTCAATTCGAGATGACCTCTTCAAAAGGCGTCTTTTTTCATACCTAACGTGACTCTTCTCAGACATTCTCTTTCAAAAACAACGCATTTGTGCATAATAAGCCCCGAATTAGAAAAGGAAACAAAATGAGCATTGAACAAACCCTGCAAGAAAGAAGCGGTTCAAAATGTGAACTGTGTGGCGCAACCGACCACCTGAGCGTTTATGAAGTGCCGCCTTCGGACGGTTCCGCCGATCAGGCGATTTTGGTATGCGGCACCTGCAAAAGCCAAATCGAATCGCCGGACACGATGGATGCCAACCACTGGCGTTGCTTGAACGACAGCATGTGGTCGCCGGTTCCGGCGGTTCAAGTCATGGCTTACCGCCTGTTGAATGCCCTGCGTGCCGAAGGCTGGCCGCAGGACTTGCTAGACATGATGTATCTGGAAGAAGAAACCAAGGCTTGGGCCGATGCCGGTTTGCCGGATGACGACGACGATGCCATCGTCCACAAAGACAGTAATGGCAACACCTTGCAGGAAGGTGATGATGTCACCCTGATTAAAGATTTGGATGTCAAAGGCGCCGGCTTCACCGCAAAGCGCGGCACCCTGGTGAAAAACATCCACTTGACCGATAACCCGTTGCACATTGAAGGGAAAGTCAACGGCACCCAAATCGTTCTGGTCGCCGCTTATTTGAAGAAAGCGTAAAGACGTTTCGAAACGAACACAGAGAAAACGCTTTTCTTCAAAACCAAAAAACGCCCAGGCCTGGGCGTTTTTCATTGATACCGATTATATTTCCATTTTGACGTTTCAGGACGAAAACGACTCAGTCCGTTCCAGCAAGTTATTCATACAGACTTTATTGCGTCCGGCTTGCTTGGCCGCATACAGAGAATGATCCGCCGCACGGAACAACGTCTCGTAATCCAATACCACTTCATCATGCGGCGTCTGATTCAAATTCTTCAATAACGCCACCAACTCCATCGCCACCCGCTTATCATGACTGGCCACTCCCACACTGACAGAGACATCAATGCCGCCCGGACTTAATTCGGAAACCTGCTGACGCAGCGACTCGGCCCGTTCAAACGCCTCATCGTGATTGCAGCCTGGCATCAATACCACCAGTTCATCCCCGCCGTAACGGACGACAATGTCGGTGGAGCGACACATGCTTTTCACCAACGTCGAAATTTGCTTCAAAACCAAATCCCCTGCGGCATGCCCCATGGAATCGTTGATGGTTTTGAAGTAATCGATGTCAAGAATCATCAAGGAGACACCTTCGTTGTTCTCGATGGACTCCTGAACCATTTTGTCACCGAACTCTTCGATGAAGTGACGATTATTCAGCCCGGTGGCCACATCCAGGTTCGCTTTTAAATACAGCGCTTTTTGAGCCGCTTTGGATTCGTCGAAACGTTTTTTGTTCAGAATCAGGTTGATGGCCCGCGCCAGAAAATCGGTTTCATGGAACGGTTTGGCGATAAAATCCCCCGCCCCATGCTTCAGGACATAAACCTGCCGCAACAAATCGTTCCAGCCGGAGACCGCCAGAATCGGAATATTGCGAATGTCTTCATGCCCTTGACGAATCAGGTTGATGAGGCCAATACCACTGATGGAACCTTCCAATACCAGGTCGGTCACCACCAAATCAAAATAGCGTTTTTTCTTATCGAGAATCTCGGCGGCGGCTTCCCCGCTTTTAACGTGGGTAACTTCCCAGCCGGCCGAAGCCATGATGTGACTGGTGTAATCCGCGGTGCTTTGGGTGTCTTCAATGTACAACACCCGAGCGGAAATATTGGTGGTGGCATACAGCATCAAGCTGCGCAACGCGCGCTTTAAGGTTTGAATGTCGGATTTCAAAAAGATTTCGGTAAACCCGGCATCATAGGCCGAACGTTTGAAATCCTGAGAGGCATTGGACGTGAGCAAAAACTTCGGAATATTGCTCAGCACCTCTTTCAGCTTCAACTTACGCAGAAACTTAAAGCTGTCCATATCCCCGAGTTCATGAGAAATGCTGATCGCATTCGGAATCTCTTTTTTCAGGTAAGCGAGCGCATCCTCACCACTTTTCGCCTCGATGACGGTGACGTCCTCGGTGGACAAAATTTCTTTAATCAGTTCCCGATAACTCAACGAGGGGTCGATAATTAGAATTTTCATGTGTTATACCCAACCCCGATGTGCTTTGCGGTTAAATCAATCATTCAAACTCTTCTTTACGGAGCGGCCTACCACGAACCACTCAACGCCGGTTGATGAATTGGCGGCAATATTAACGAAATTTCATTGAAAATGAAACAGTTAAAATTTTCCACCCGGCTTTCGGGCCTTCAACGAACTTCCTCTCACGTCCCTGTAAAAGCAATGCGGATAATTATACCCCCTTCCATGACCGTTTCCCATGTAAAAACGGGTTACTCTCGCCTTTTTCAAACTTAAGAAGTCTTAAATTCCCTGCATCATCAAAACGTTATTGTGTAAAATTCCACTTTTCAAAAAACGATAACGGAAAGACAAGATGGGTAGAGCTTACCAAAACCGCAAAGAATCCATGGCGAAAACGTCTGACGCCAAAGCCAAAGTCTACAGCAAATTCAGTCGTGAAATTTACGTCTGCGCCAAAAGCGGCGGCGCGGAAACCGACAGCAACCTGGCCCTGCAAGGCCTGATCGAACGCGCCAAAAAAGCTCAAGTGCCCGCGCACGTTATCGACAAAGCGCTCGACAAAGCCAAAGGCGGTGGCGGTGAAGACTTCGCCGTGGCCCGTTACGAAGGTTATGGACCGGGCAGCAGCATGGTGATTGTCGAATGCCTGACCGACAACCCCAACCGCACCTTCGGCGATGTGCGCAGTTGTTTTACCAAGACCAAAAGTAAAATCGGAACTCAAGGCAGCGTCAGTCATATGTTTGACCATTCGGCGATTCTGGTCTTCGCCGGTCAGGATGAAGAAGCCGTTTTGGAAGCGCTCTTGATGGCCGACGTCGACGTTTCCGACATTGAAAATGAAGACGGCAAAATCAGCGTATTCGTCCCGCACACCGAATACGCCAAAGCCAAAACTGCACTGATTGAAGCCTTCGGCTCAATCGATTTCGAAGTCGATGAAATCCAGTTCCTGCCACAAATGACCAAACCGTTGGAAAACGACGACGACCGCGAAATGTTCGAAAAACTGTTGGAAATGCTCGAAGACCTAGACGACGTCCAAAACGTCTACTTCGACATCGAACTGTAACGCTGCATTTCTAATCGCTCTCAAACGTATAAAAAACCACCAGGCCTGGTGGTTTTTTCTTTTTCAAAGCCGGATTATTCCGTCATCCGGCTGCCATCCAAAAACCGTTAAACTATAATATAATGCTAATTTGATCGGCACCTCAACCGTAGGCGGGCGCTGTCCGGACGACCTGATCAAATTTCAACCCATTATAATTTCAACCTAGGGACACACACGTGCCAGGAACGCATTACGACAACGACCACTCTTTTATTGAAGAGCTGCCTTTTCATTTGAAAAAGATAGCGCATCGAATCATTCGGGACGATTCCTTGGAAACGATGATACTGAGTGTCGACAGCCAAGCTTCGACCCATTTCAAAGACATGGATAAAGTGTCCGTTGACGACATCCTGAAAACCCTCCATGCCTGCCTGGTCGCAAAGATCACCTTCTTCGACAAACAACTGTATGTGCTCGACAACGAAATGGCTTTTCTATACGAGCAATTGTATCGTTCCTTGCGTTATTTACTGGCCGACCGACTGGACGCCGAGGCATCGGACGACGAACTGCTCGACTTCCTCAAACAGTATTACCCCAAAACGCACTACTGGATTCACAAAACCGATACCGCCGACCGCTACTCTTTAGCCATCCGCTCCCGGCGTGAAAACACCCGTCGTTTTTACCGTTACACCGCGAACATGACCTACCATTTCGTTCGCCTCGGCGCGCATGAAAACGCCACGGAACTTCAAGGCGACATCTACACATCCGGTATCAAGCACTTCACCAAGATCGTCAACCAGAAGCTGGACACCCTGATGGATCACTATCAGAAAAATATCCGCGAAGCCCTGGTGGACAGTCACCCGGAAGCCTATGACCTCTTTACCGTCGTGGCGGAAAAAAACGAATATTTACGGGAAGTCCTGAACGGCATCTCCGTCGGCCGTCTTTCGGTGGAAGAATCCAAACGTTTCCTGAAAGCCAATTTGGAGTCCACCCTGGATTTTGCCTCCCTCAAAGGCAATATCCGAACCGAATCCATCCTGCGGGATTTCGAAGAAAAGGTCGACCACATCGGCCAGAGCACCTTAACGCTGTTGGAAAACTCTACGCCCCACAAACTCTACGAAGGACCGGTGCTCGAAAAGGTCAAAATCGACTATGACATCCGGGACTATGTCGAAAAGAAAAAACGTAACAGTTCCAGCTTGCTGATGTCCTTCATCAACCTTTATCACTATGCCGCACTGCTGGAAAAAATCTACAACAATATCTCGAGCAGCAACTACATCATCGTCTTCCCGGAATACTGGAGTGCGGATTCCCACGATATTTCCTCCGGCGGCTTCTCTTTCTTCACCCCTTTCCTGGTCGACATCAACGACCATTTGGAACTCTTTTTCCGCTTCGACCTTTCGGCCTCCGATAAAACCAACGATTACGAAATCGTTCATCAAAAAGCCAAGGTGGTACGGATTGATGAAAAAACCGACATCGGCGCCTACCAGATTTCCTGCCAATTCCTGCATCCGGACAAAAACACCATGGATTTGATTCGAAAAGCCACCCAGTCCAAAGAACTGAAAGACGCTTTCTCGAACGCCGAACTGATTGATACGGTAGACGAATACAACCAATAACCCCCTTTCAAGGGCCATATAAAAAAACCGCCAGGCCTGGCGGTTTCAATAATGGTTAAGTCCGTTAAGTCAGCAACGTTTTTCACGCATGCGACATCGTTTCGTGGTACCGCACTTCTCCCACTTTTGGTGCTGACAAATATAACTCCAGCCATTAATACACGGATAGGTGTAAGAAACATCCAACAGTTTTCCGCAGTCTTTTTTGCGTGTCTCTTCCTGTGCCTCTTTCAACAAATCCGCCATGTATAACAAATCATCCGGTTCTTCAAGGCTTTCCAGGTTCAATCGCGCCGCGACATCCATCCCCGGTTCCGTATCGTCACTTTCAAAGTATAGGTTTTTTTCAGGTGTATCAGCCATTTCAAATACTCCTTCAGTCCATATTCATTGGAAAATCACATCGGCATCGAACGGTGTTCGACATCAATACAATAAAATAAGCATAAACACTTATCTTTAAACTCAATTTATATGACAAAAGAAGATGAAAAACCAATAAAAATCGTTAATAACCATACATATTTAAATGATTTTATAACCGGAATAAAAACAAAAAAACCGCCAGACCTGGCGGTTTTTAAAGGTTAGACTCATAAAGTTCAACCGCTTTAAAAAGCGGCTTATCACTTTCTTTTATACGGCGTCAATCAGCGTATTCAAGGTTGCGCTTGGGCGCATGGCTTGGCTGGCCAGCTCGGCATTTGGCTTGTAATAACCGCCGATGTCCATGGCCTGTCCTTGCGCGCCGTTCAGTTCATCCATGATTTGTGCTTCGTTTTTCGCCATGGCGTCGGCCAAGTCGGTAAAGCGCGCTTTCAATTCGGCATCCGCGTCCTGGGCCGCCAATTCCTGCGCCCAGTACATCGCCAAATAGAAATGACTGCCACGGTTATCGATTTCACCCACTTTACGCGATGGCGACTTGTTGTTTTCCAGGAAACGCCCGGTCGCTTTATCCAAGGCATCCGCCAGGACCTGCGCTTTCGGGTTGTTGAAATGGCTGGACAAATGCTCCAACGACACGGCCAACGCCAGGAATTCACCCAGTGAATCCCAACGCAAATGGTTTTCGCTCATAAACTGCTGAACGTGTTTCGGTGCAGAACCACCGGCACCGGTCTCAAACAAACCACCGCCATTCATCAACGGCACAATGGACAGCATTTTAGCGGACGTGCCCAACTCCAAAATTGGGAACAAATCGGTCAAATAATCACGCAATACATTCCCGGTCACGGAAATGACGTTTTGCCCTTCTTTAATATGACGCAGGGTAAAGCGTGTGGCTTCTTCCGGCGACATAATATGAATTTCCAATCCGGCCGTATCATGCTCCAATAGATAATGATTGACCTTTTCAATCAACTGATGATCGTGGGCACGATTAGTATCCAGCCAGAATACCGCCGGCCAACCGGTTGCGCGGGCACGGCTTACCGCTAACTTAACCCAGTCACGAATCGGCGCGTCCTTGACCTGACACATACGGAAAATATCACCGGCTTCCACGTTTTGTTCCAACAAAACCTGTCCCTCTTTATCCAGCACCTTGACGGTTCCGGCATCGGTCATTTCGAACGTTTTGTCGTGCGAGCCGTATTCTTCGGCCTTCTGCGCCATCAAGCCGACGTTCGGAACCGTGCCCATTGTCGTTGGATCAAACGCGCCATGATGCTTACAGAAATTAATGGTTTCTTGATAGACACCGGCATAACAACGATCCGGAATCACCGCCAGCGTATCTTGTTGCTGACCGTCCTTATTCCACATTTGCCCGGAAGTGCGAATCATCGCCGGCATGGACGCATCGACAATCACGTCGGACGGCACATGCAGGTTGGTGATGCCTTTATCGGAATCCACCATGGCAATATCCGCTTTGGCACTCACAGTATCGGCAATCGCTTTCTCGATTTCCGCACGTTTGTCATCGCCTAGATGTTGGATTTTGCTGTAAACATCCCCCAAACCGTTGTTCGGGTTGACACCGACTTGCTCGAACTCGGCCGCGTATTTTTCAAACACCTCGGCAAAGAAAACCGATACGGCCTGCCCGAAAATAATCGGGTCGGACACTTTCATCATGGTCGCTTTCAGGTGCAACGAAAATAAAATCCCCTGCTCTTTGGCTTCCTGAACCGCTTTCGCCAAAAAGGCACGTAACGCTTTTTGGCTCATGACCGCCGCGTCGATAATTTCGCCCGCCTGCAAAGGTGCATAGGCTTTCAGTTCTTTAGTGTCGCCGGACTGTGAAACGAATTCGATTTTAAATTCCGTGGCATCCGACAAGGTCGTGGATTTTTCGGAACCATAGAAATCGCCTTCGGACATATGAGCCACTTTCGATTTGGAATCCGCCGACCAGGCGCCCATGGAATGCGGGTGCTTTTTCGCGAAATTTTTCACCGAGGTCGGCGCACGACGGTCGGAATTCCCTTCACGCAAGACCGGGTTAACCGCACTGCCCAACACTTTGGCGTAGGTGGCTTTGATTTTCTCTTCTTCGGCATTCTGCGGGTTGGCCGGATAATCCGGAACATCATAACCTTGGGATTGCAATTCCTTGATGGCGGCATTCAACTGGGGAATGGACGCGCTGATATTCGGTAGTTTAATGATGTTGGCGTCCGGCGTTTTCGCCAGTTCGCCCAATTCATTCAACGCATCTCCAATGCGCTGCGCTTCGGTCAGTTTTTCCGGAAAGTTCGCCAGGATACGCCCTGCCAGCGAAATATCGCGCGTCTCAACCGCCACACCGGCAGCTTTGGTAAAGGCTTCGATAATCGGTAGCAACGAATAAGTGGCCAGCGCCGGTGCTTCGTCGGTTAGGGTGTAAATAATCTTGGAAGTCGTCTTAGCGGATTCTGTCATTGGAAGTTCCTAAATTAAGCGCGCCTCAAGGTCAGGCGATGAAAGGTTAAAGAATGTTAGAATAACGCCTATTTTACATCACCGACCGAAAAAATATAAGTCAACGATGAAACGATGAGTCAAACCCTATGAGTCACTTGCTGCTTTTCAATAAACCGTTCAATGTGCTGTGTCAGTTTACCGATGAACCCCAGTACAAAGGGCAACGCGAAACCCTGGCAGATTACATCCAGCGCCCAGGGTTTTACGCGGCCGGACGCTTAGACCGAGATTCCGAAGGCTTGTTGCTGTTGACGGACGACGGCAAACTGCAACACCAAATCGCCGACCCGAAACATAAACAACCGAAAACCTACCTGGTGCAAGTAGAAGGCGAGCTCACAAAACAGGCGATTCAGCAATTGCAACAAGGCGTTGAACTCAAAGACGGTTTGACCCAGCCGGCGAAGGCTCGAAAAATGCCAGAGCCCAAATGGTTGTGGCCGCGCAATCCTCCGATTCGCGAACGCAAAAACATTCCAACGTCCTGGCTGGAACTGACGATTACCGAAGGTAAAAACCGCCAAGTGCGCCGTATGACGGCCGCCGTCGGCTTCCCGACCTTGCGCTTGATCCGCACGCGAATCGGCGATTACCAGTTAAAGAACTTACAACCCGGCGAATCGATTCTGCTGGAAAAATCGTGATAAAATAAGCCCATGCAAAACACCACTCAAACTCCAACCGGAGACAACTCTCAAATTAAAGTCATCGTCGGCCTTTCCGGCGGTGTGGATTCGTCCGTTACGGCGTTATTATTGAAACAACAAGGCTATGACGTCGAAGGCCTGTTCATGAAGAACTGGGAAGGCGACGATACCGAAGACTACTGCCCTGCCGCGGAAGACTTGAAAGACGTCCTGGCGATTTGCGAAAAACTCGACATTCCGTTACACGTGGAGAACTTCTCCGGCGAATATTGGGATCGGGTTTTCGAGCATTTCCTGGCGGAATACAAATCCGGTCGCACACCGAACCCGGACATCCTTTGCAATAAGGAAGTCAAATTCAAGGCCTTCCTGCAACACGCCATGACCTTGGGCGCGGATTTCATCGCCACCGGCCATTATGCTCGCATTCATCGTGACGACAAGGGTCAGTGCCACCTGATGAAAGGTTTGGATGCCAATAAGGATCAAAGTTACTTTCTATACACCTTGCAACAGCATCAATTGGCGAAATCCCTGTTCCCCATCGGCGAATTGGAAAAGCCTTACGTGCGCCAACTGGCCGAAGAAGCGGACCTCATCACCCACGACAAGAAAGACAGCACCGGCATCTGCTTTATCGGCGAGCGCAAGTTCAAAGACTTCCTGCAGCAGTTTTTACCGGCGCAACCGGGCGACATCGTCAATACCGACGGCAAAGTCATCGGGCATCATGACGGCTTGATGTACCACACCTTGGGACAACGCAAAGGCCTAGGCATCGGCGGCGGGCATGGCGACTCGGGCCTGCCTTGGTTTTCGGCCGACAAGGACTTGGAAAAAAATCAACTGATTGCGGTGCAAGGAGCCGATCACCCACTGTTGAATCACGCTTATTTGACCGCCGACACCTGTGACTGGACCTCCGGCCAATGTCCCAAGCTGAACCACCCGCTCAAGGCCAAGGTGCGTTATCGTCAACCGGAAACCGGCTGCATGATACTGTCGGAAACCAACGGGGAAATCGTCGTAAAGTTCGACGAAGACCAAACCGCCATCACGCCGGGCCAGTCCGTGGTATTCTATGAGGGTGACGAGTGCCTGGGCGGTGCCGTCATCACCGGACGTTATCACCATTTAAACGAGATTGAAGCGAGATAAAATCGACGTTATGACGCAAGCTTATACCGACCAAGACAAAGCCATCGCGCTCATCGGCATCTACCAAGTCGCGCAGCAAGTGTATCAACTGGCCACCAGCGGTAAAACCGACGAAATCGCTTACCAAACCAGCATCAACTCACTGTTTTGCGAAAACCCCGACGATACGCTGGACGTATTCGGTGGAGACGTCCAAAACATTCAACTGGGCGTAAATACCCTTTTAGCACAGATGAGCTCCAACGAATCGGTCTCAGCACGGAATATCGAAGTCACCAAATACGTACTCAGCCTGATGATTTTGGAAAAAAATGTCTCGAAAACGGAAGGGACTTTTGATAAGGTTTCTAGAGTCATTGAATCCGCCTGTGCACAAAGAACCCATTTTGGCGACTTCCATGAAAACGTCATCGCGACGTTGGCGAGGGCTTATTCGGAAAATATCAGTCCGATTAACCCGAGAATCATGGTCAACGGACAGCACGGGCATTTACAGAACCCAAAAACGGCCAATAAAATCCGCGCACTGCTTTTGGCGGGGATTCGGGCGGCGGTTTTATGGCGCCAGGTCGGAGGCAGCCGCTGGGGCTTGTTGTGGAGCCGCAAAAAATACTTACAGGCGGCGCAAGCGCTCTATAGAGTACCGGCCGACAACTCTGAATCGACAGAACAATAATCGGTGATACTTGGGCGCTCTGTAAGCCAGAACCGCCAGACAAAATCCACCGAAAGCACTTCGAACGTTAGTCAAACGAAAGGCGATGCGCAGCGACTGCCGTCGCCATTTTCAAACCCCGTCCTAGATTGGAGGACCGCATGAACGACGTTACCATCGAATCCAACCCGTCACAGGAAAAGCTCGACCTGATGGGGGTCATGCAATGGCCGATATGGGAGAAGGAAGTCTCCAACTTCCCTTGGCATTATGATGAGCGCGAAATCTGTTACTTACTGGAAGGCGAAGTCACTGTCACCACCGAAAACGGTACCCAATACCACATCAAAACCGGTGATTTGGTGACCTTCCGCCGTGGCTTGAACTGCTACTGGGCGGTTGAAAAGCCGGTGAGAAAACATTATCAATTCGGCTGAAAGCATTTCGGCTCCAAATAAAAAAGCGCCTAAACGGCGCTTTTTTATTATCGCTTTGATTCCTTCTTAAAAAACGCCCAGGCCTGGGCGTTTTTCAGAAACGATTCGATTTATCGAACTTAAAGCCCGGCCGGCTTAATGGTTTTGTAGTTCGACATCTTTTCAATTTTCGCGGCATCCATCATGGTCTGAATACGCGCGTCAACTTCCGATGTGGCCGACAAGTTGATTAACGCATCTTTCAACTGAGCTTTAATCGCTTCGTCTTCCGGCAAGGTGCCTTCTTCCACGCGCAAGACTTCAATGACCACCGAATCACCGGTCGGCAATTGATAAGTGGTATAACTTGGTGCTTCACCGCTCGGTTTCGGCGACTTGAAAATGGCTTGCGTCAGCTGCGGCAAAACGCGACGGTTTTCACGCTCCAACCAACCGACCGGCGTAAACTCAACGCCCTCCTTAACCAAATCCTGCATCTTGGAATCGCCTTTTTGCAATTTAGCCAGCAATTCACCCGCTAAATCCGCCGACGCGTTCACCGCCGCTTCGCGCTTCAGAATGCGCACGATGTCCGCTTTGACTTCGTCCAAAGACTGCTGCTTGGCTGGCATGCTTTCATCCACGCGCACCACCACCGATTCGGTTGGCGACAACTCAATCGCGGCACTGTTCAATCCGGATTTTTTCACGTCTTCGGAAAAGGCCGCCGCCATGACTTTGGCATTGGACGTCACTTCATCCCCGCCACCGCTTCTTGGAATCGGGTCGGTCGTTTGCACTTCCAAACCGACCACTTCCGCCGCCGGCACCAGTGAATCGGCTTGTTCATAGGCAACGGTATTCAACTGTTCCAACTGCTCGAAATACTGTTTTTCGGCTTGCTGATTGCGGTACATGTCGTCCACTTCGTCTTTTACTTCCGCATACGGCAGTACTTTTTTCGGTTGAATTTTCGTCAATTTGATCAGGTGATAACCGAAATCGGTTTTCACCGGCTCGCTGACTTCGCCGACTTTCATTGTGAACACGGCTTCGTCGAATTCCGGCACCATCATGCCTTGTTGGAACAAGCCCAAATCACCACCCATCGCCGCCGAACCGGGATCGTCCGAATACTCTTTCGCCAAGGCCGCAAAATCGTCACCATTCGCTAATTTCGCCTGAATGTCCTGGATTTCTTTCAAGGCCGCCGCATCGTCGGTTTCTTCATCGATTTTCACCAGAATGTGACTCGCTTGACGTTTTTCCGGATCGGTAAACTGGTCCTTGTTGTTCTCATAGAACTGTTTCAAAGTTTTATCGTCAACACTCACTTGCTTCGCCAGTTCTTCTTGCGACAACAACACATAACTCAATTTGACCATTTCCGGGGTCACAAAGTCTTCTTTATGCTGTTCATAGTAAGCTTGAATCGCATCATCCGGCACGGTCGCCGTTTCAATGAACGGACGCTGATCCACACGCAGATAATTCACGTCACGCTTTTGGAACTGCAGGGCGGCCAATTGTTTTACCTGATCATCGGTCACAATCGCCGAGGCCGCCGTCAACTGACGGTTTTGGTTTTCAATCAGATACTGACGCTGTTCGTATTCGAAACGCGCCACGTTCAAGCCGTTGCGCATCAAAATATCTTTATACAGCGCATCATCGAATTGGCCGTCTTTCTGGAACACCGGAGCCGACTGAATCGTCATCGCCAACTGCTGATCGGAAATCACCATATCGTGTGCATCGGCCCATTGACGCACCACTTCGGATTCAATCAAGGCATCCATCACCTGGTCACGCAAATCTTCGTCATTGACGACCTGGTCGTAAAGCTCGCCAAACTGATTTTTAAGGCGTGATTGCTGGCGGGCATAAAGCGTTAAGAATTCCGTTGCGGTAATGTCTTCGCCATTGACTTCGGCGACCACCACCGTCTTGTCACCTTGGGCATATTGATCGATGCCGAACAGGGCGAACGTAATGATGATTAAACCGACAATCGTCCAGGCAATCCAGCCTTGTGCATGCTCTCTAATGCTTTGTAACATCTTGTTCCGATACCTTAAAAAGTCAAAAAAATTATTGTAACAATCTCTGTTGGGCCTTTCAGATAATTTTTAGGAAAAAACCCTTATTTCTGTGATAAAGTTAAACGGTTTCAATCGAAAATAAAACCTAAAATAAACCTAAAGTAACCCTCATGAAAAAAGTCCTGTATATCGACGACGCCTCTTCCATGCGTAAACTGGTCGACATGGTTCTCGGAAAAGAATTTGACCTCACCATTGCCGAAGACGGCCAGCAAGGACTCGACGCGTTGAAAAAAGAGCAATTCGACGTCATCCTTTCCGACATCAACATGCCGGTCATGTCCGGTTTGGCGTTTTTGGAAGCGGCGCGAAAGCTTGAAAACTACCGTTTTACGCCGATTTTAATGATGACCACCGAAGCCAGTCAGGAAATGAAAGAACAAGGCCGTGCCTTGGGCGCCACTGGCTGGATTGTCAAACCCTTTAACCCGGAAACCCTACCGGGCGTCATCCGTAAAGTCCTTTAAGCTGGTTTCCTGAAAACCACCAGGCCTGGTGGTTTTGCGATCTTGCCAGTGCTCAAACCTAACGGCTCCGTTTTGGACCGTTGAACCAACAAACCTGAAAACAACGCCCATAAAAAAACCGCCGTTGGCGGTTTTTTTAACGTCAATCAAAGCAGGATACTTATTCCCCTGCGAACGGGTCTTGCAACACCAGGGTTTCACTACGATCCGGTCCGGTCGATAAAATCGACACCGGCACACCCATTTCTTTTTCCAGGAAACGGATATAAATCTTGGCTTCTTCCGGCAAGGCCTCCCAACTCGCAATCCCAACGGTTGAGGTATTCCAGCCTTTTAACGTTTCATAATGCGGCTTCACCAATTCGTACTCATCCGCGCTGGATGGTGGCAAGAAAATGTCTTCGCCGTCTTTGATGTATTTCGTACAGACCTTGATTTCGTCCAACTCGTCCAATACATCCAGTTTCGTCAAGCACACGCCGGTCAAGCCGTTGATTTGAGCGGAACGACGCAAGGCCACCGCATCGAACCAACCACAACGACGTTGACGTCCGGTGGTCGCGCCAAATTCACGCCCACGAGTCCCCAATTCTTTACCGACCGGGTCACCTTCATCCGTCGCACAATCGTAAGTCAATTCGGTCGGGAAAGGCCCTCCGCCAACACGCGTGGCATAAGCCTTGGTGATCCCCAGCACATAATCCAGTTGGCAAGGCCCGATACCGCTACCGGAAGCCGCGCCGCCCGCCGTGGTGTTGGAAGATGTCACATACGGATAGGTGCCCTGATCAATGTCCAACAACGTCCCCTGCGCCCCTTCAAACATCAGATTTTTACCGGCACGGTTGTACTGATCGATCAGGTTCGGAATATCCGCCAACATCGGAACAATCAAATCGGCATACGCCTGACATTTATCCCACAAAGCGTCGAACGAAACCGGTTCTACCTGATAGTAATTTTCCAGCATGTAGTTGTGGTAAGCCAAAGTGCCTTCCAGCTTTTGCTTGAACTGGGCCATATCACGCAAATCACCCGCACGCAGGCCGCGACGGGCGACTTTATCTTCATACGCTGGCCCGATTCCACGGCCGGTGGTACCAATTGCCTTATTGCCGCGCGCCAGTTCTCTGGCTTGATCGAGTGCGACGTGGTAATCCAGAATCAAAGGGCAAGCATCACTGATTTTCAGACGGCTTTTAACTCGTAAGCCGGTCGCTTCCAGTTGCGTAACTTCCTTTTCCAAGGCTTCCGGAGCCAGTACCACACCATTTCCGATAAAGCATTCCACCTCTTCTCTCAAAATGCCGGATGGAATCAAATGCAGTACGGTTTTCTGGCCATCGATGACCAGCGTGTGCCCGGCATTGTGACCGCCTTGAAAGCGTACAACAGCCGCAACGCGGTCTGTCAAGAGGTCAACAATCTTGCCTTTTCCTTCATCGCCCCACTGAGTTCCTACGACGACAATATTTTTTTTAGCCATTTTTTTCTCTTTATAACGAATGAATTACGGTCACCTGCCCTGGCAGGATTACTTAACGGAGATTGTCCAGGTGCCAGACGTTTGCGCCAAATAAGAAGCGCCACTCGGCAATTCTGAAAAATCATAAAAACGTTTAACGATGGTGTGCTTCGCTTTCAAACCGTCGATTTCAGCCAATAGGTCGGCATCGTATGCGTTTGGGGCATAGACGACATCCTTTTTCATCGACTTCGGTTGATCCAACAGATCCAACACGCCACGCAGATCCAGGCTGAAACCGGTCGCCGGTTTATCGACACCGAATTCAGAACCAATACCGTCGTAACGGCCACCACGAGCTAATTGATACATCTTGCGACCGGCCGCATAACAACTGAAAATCATCCCGGTGTGATATTGATAACCCCGGATATCGGCCAAATCGACATGAATGGTCAAATTACCAAACGCGGTGAAATGTGCCAAAACGGCTTTGAAGTGAGTTAAATGGGTTGCCATATCCTCCGACACGTCGGCCAACACATCCATTTTCGCCATCACATCCTCGGCACTGCCGCACATGGACAACAATGCATTGAAGGCATCCGTCAAAGCCGGCGACAAGGAAAGAGAGGCAACAAAATCGTCGTATTCCGGAATCGACTTACGCAACAGAATATCCACCATGGTTTCCTGTTGGCTTGCACTCAACCCGACTTGATTCATCAGGGTATCCACCACCGAAACGTGTCCCAGACTGAGGGTCAAATCGTTCAAACCAATACCGTTTAACGACGACACCATCAACTCGATGACCTCGATATCGCTTTCCACACCAGAGTGACCGAACAATTCCGCACCGACTTCAATCGGGCTACGGGAACCTTTTGCACGGTTATTTCGGGTTTTCAGAACTTCCCCAACGTAACACAGACGTTGAATGCCTTTTTGCTTGATACGATTCGTGGCGATACGGGCGACTTGCGGCGTCATATCGGCACGAACCCCCATCATCTTACCGCTTTCCTGATCGGTAAAACGGCAGGTGTCCACAGCCAGGTGTCGACCTTTCCCGGTCAACAGCGAATCCGTAAATTCCGCAATCGGTGGCAGTACCAAATCGTATCCGGACAGTTCGAAACCATCCAATAATTGACGGCGATAGTACTCGAGCTTTTTTGCCTCGTCCGGCAATAAATCTTCGAGCCCATCCGGCGTAAACCAAATATTTTGTTGCATCACAGTCTTCTTACGTAAAAATAAATAATAAAATCATGCCGATGGAAATGCTGATCAAGCCCATCCACCTTAGCTTCTTGTCATCCAGCTGTATCAACTCCGCCATCGTGCTTCGCCAAACACGGGGAAACACAAACGGTAATAGCCCTTCAATGACGAATACCAGCGCTATCGCGCTGAGCAGTGCCTCAAACATGAAACCGCTCCCATCTTCCCGAAACCGACTGTCGAGAAGGCATAAAAAAGGTGGACTGAACCACCTTTATGTCACATCAAATTGTTTTCGGTTCAACCATTCGATTATTTCTGCTGGTTGAAGAATTTGAAGAAATCGGACTTCGGATCCACCACCATCATGTCCATCTTATTGTTGAAGGACTGCTGATAGGCATTCAGGCTTTGATAGAATGCGTAGAAATCCGGATCCTTGGAATAAGCTTTGGCATAAATATCGGCGGCAGTTCCATCCCCTTCACCGCGCACTTTTTCGGCATCACGGTAAGCATCCGCCAAAATAATCGTTCTTTGACGATCGGCATCGGCTCGAATACGCTCGGCCGCTTCAGAACCTTGCGAACGCAAGTCTTTCGCCACACGGTTACGTTCGGCTTCCATACGTTGATACACCGAATCACTGACGTCTTGCGGCAAGTCGACCCGTTTGATCTTAACGTCAACAATGTCGATACCAAAGTTACTGACCGATTCACCTGTGTTCGCTTGGATTTCTTTCACAATCACGCGACGGTCCTGAGAAATCACTTCCTGAACGGTACGGCTCCCGAATTCGGCACGCAAGCCATCTTTGATGATTTGCGCCAAACGCAAATTCGCCAAACGGATATCACCGTTCATGGCAGTATAGAACTTCTTGGCATCACTGATACGCCACTCAACAAACGAATCCACCAATAGGTTTTTCTTTTCACTCGTCAAGTAACGCTCCGGCTCAGCATCCAATGTCTGCAAACGGGCGTCAAACAAACGCACGTTGTTGACGAAAGGTGTTTTGAAATGCAACCCAGGCTTCAAGTTATCATCGACGATTTCACCGAAACGGAAAACCAGTGCGGTTTGACCTTGCTGGACGGTAAACAAGGCATTACTGCCAATAAACAGGACAGCCGCGATAAAAATAGTAATAACGGATTTCATCTTAGCGAAGCTCCCTTGTTCTCAAGTAGTCACGAATGTTGTTTTGCGACGGGTTCCGGTTAGAAGCCGAACCGCTGTTGCTGCTACTGGACGAACCAGTGCCCGATTGAGACGACACATCGTCCGGTACTTTGAACGGTACATTATTGCCTTGGCCGGACATCATCTTATCCAACGGTAGGTACAATAAATTGGTGCCACTGTCGGCCGCGACGAAGACTTTCGAAGTCGAACTGAACACGTTAGTGATGGCATCCAGATACAAACGCTCACGCGTCACGCGTGGCGCTTTTTTGTATTCCGCCATAATGCTTTCGAAACGGCTGGCCTGACCGGTAGCACGTGCGATGACTTCATCATGATAAGCACGGGCTTCTTCGATTTGACGAGCGGCTTGACCACGCGCTTTCGGCAAAATGTCATTTGAATAAGCTTCCGCTTCGTTGATCAAACGCTCTCTGTCTTCTCGCGCCTTGACCACATCCGCGAACGCGGACTGAACCTGTTCAGGTGGTTGGGCATCCTGCAAGTTCAAGGAGGTAATCACTAAGCCGGTGTTGTAGGCATCCAGGTTTTCCTGCGTTAACGCGCGTACTTTGGACACCACTTCATCCCGCCCTTCGGTCAATACGAAGTCCATGGTATTTCGGCCGACAATTTCTCTCAGCGCACTCTCGGTCAAATCACGCATGGTGATATCCGGTGCGGCGACGTCGAACAGATATTTTTTCGCGTCACTGACTTTGTACTGAACGGCGATACGAATGTCGACGATGTTCTCGTCTTTGGTCAGCATCAAGGCTTCGGACGGCACACTGCCGTTGCGGTTGCGGCTGTCGGAACGGTAACCGATTTCAGCCGTACGAATACGATCCACATTCACCAAGGTGACGGTTTCGATCGGCCAAGGCAAGTGCCAGTGCAGACCGGCCGTGGTTTCATGAGTGTAGGCCCCAAAACGTTTGACCACCCCTCTTTCAGGAGAGTCGACCGTATAGATGCCGCTCAATAACCAAAGCGCAATCAATACGATGACAATCAAACCGGTTCCTTTGGCGCCACCGAACTTATCGCCCGTGCCGCCTAAAAATTCCTGGGCTTTTTTTAAGGCTTCCTTCAAGTCCGGATCCTGGTTCGATCCATTCGGTTTTCTTGAATTATTAGGACGGTTGTTGTTCCCCGAGTTGCCCCATGGGTCTTGTCCAGGTTTTCCCGGCTCATTCCACGCCATTATTTTCTCCAGAAAATTGAAAATCAGTGCGTCATTTTAAATTTTATCGAACGAAATGTCATCAATTAATCCCCTTGGCTTCGGGATTAATTTATTTAATTGGACATGGTTTTTGAATCCATGCATTGAAAAGCGGACAAAGCCGTCAGTTTTTCGACGTTATCACTTGATATTCGAGGATTTCATCCCACTTTTGAATCTGCTCGGACTCCATCTCGGTCAAAGACATCTTGAAGACGCTGTTACCGGCCTCATCGAACCCTTCTTCCAAAATGGTGCCCAAGGTATACAGCTCGGAACGACGCTTGCCCGCTTTAACATCCAGCACCAGCCGAACCGTCAGAAACCGCCCGCGGAAATAAGCCGCCACGGCATCCATCATTAATTCGATGCCCGATTGCTCACGCGCGGAAATCCAAACCCGCTCCGGCAAGCCTTCATCATTTAAATCCACATGCGGCGCCACCACTGGTTCCAAGCGGTCGATTTTATTGAACACCAGCAACTGCGGCACTTCTTCAGCACCGACTTCTTTAATGACCTCGGCCACATCCGCCATTTTTTCGGCGCGGTGCGGATCGGCGGCATCCACCAAGTGAATCAGCAAATCGGCTTCGCTGGTTTCTTCCAAGGTGGAACGAAACGCTGCCACCAAGTCATGCGGAATGTGCCGGATGAATCCGACCGTGTCCGCAAAAATAACCGGACCGGCACCCGGCAGGTGCACCTTACGCAGAGTGGAATCCAATGTTGCGAACAAACGGTCTTCGGCATACACACCCGCTTGCGTCATCTGGTTGAACAAGGTCGATTTTCCGGCATTGGTGTAGCCGATAATGGTCACGGTCGGTAAATCCGATTTCTGACGCGAACGGCGCCCCAAATTTCGCTGCTGACGCACCTTTTCAATCCGGGCTTCGAGCTGTTTGATTTTGCCTTGCACCAAACGACGGTCGGTTTCCAACTGGGTTTCCCCCGGACCGCGCGCGCCAATACCGCCTTGACGATCCAAGTGACTCCAGCCTTTGACCAACCGGGTCGACATACGTTTGAGTTGTGCCAATTCAACCTGCAACTTCCCTTCATGCGACCGGGCACGTTGCGCGAAAATATCCAGAATCAAACCGACTCGGTCCAATACCTGACAATCAAGAAATTGGCTTAAATTGCGTTCCTGAGCCGGGCTCAACGCATGATTGACAATCACCACATCCGCTTCGTGCATTTCCACCGCGAGCTTAATTTCCTCGGCTTTGCCTTTGCCGATAAAAAATTTCGGGTCGGGCGACTGGCGCTTGGTGGTAATCAATTCCTTGACTTCGGCACCGGCGGAATCCACCAGTTCATAAAACTCTTCCAGCACTTCACGATCGGATTCATGATAAAAATCCACATGTACCAGTATCGCTTTTTCCAGTACCTTCTGTTCGAGTTTTCCAAATAATTCCATGCGTTAACAGACTGCTTTCAAGCACGCTTGAGGTGTGTAGAGGTGATGATCAAAAAAGGTTCGAAGTGTATCCGTGAAAACCTGACTATCCGAACGGCATCCGGTTTTTCACGACAATATTGGACAGGCTCCGCAATGGAGCCTTGTTCGATCTTATTCGGCCGGCTTCGCTTCGGAAGCGTCCGACGTATCAAATTCATAAGCCTTAGGGTCACGCGCCGGCACGATGGTCGAAATCGCGTGCTTATAAACCATTTGCGTCACATTGCTGCGCAACAGCACAACAAATTGGTCGAAAGAATCGACACGGCCTTGCAGCTTCACACCGTTTACAAGATAAATCGCCACATTGATTTTTTCTTTTCTCAGCGCGTTTAAGTATGGATCTTGTATTGGTAAAGCCTTAGCCACTTTTTTTGTCTCCATGATTATTTCCTATTTTTGTATGAAGCTATGTTCTTATAGTGTTACGAATCATTCGCCGGATTCGCTCTTCAGCGGCCTAAAAATGATAACGCCCTTGTGTATTCGTTACCGCCCCTGAAAGAATCAGATAATAACATAAACACTTTTCAATTTAAGCATTTTTATCACATCTAGCCAAGTACTCTAAAACCTCCTCCACACTTTTGTCAAGATTTGTGTGGTAAGGGTCGATGACGTGTAAATCCGTCTCTTTGCGCAGCCAGGTAATCTGCCGTTTGGCGAGCTGTCGAGTGGCGACAATGCTCTTTTCCACAAAGGTTTCATAATCGTAGGTTTGTTCGAAAAACAACCAAGCCTGGCGATAACCGACACTGCGTATCGCCGGCAGGTCACCGTGTAAACCGGGTTGCGAAAAAACGGTTTCGGCTTCCTTCAAGAAACCATCGTTCAGCATGGCATGAAACCGTTCCTCAATCTGCTGATGCAACTGCCCCCGGTCTTCCGGCAACAAAGCCACCTTGACCAACTTGAAAGCCGTCAAACCCGCCCCTTGTCCTTCCTTTTGCAATTCGGTCAACGGCCGCCCGGTCATTTCATAGACTTCCAGCGCACGCACCAGCCGCTGCGGATCATTCGGATGAATGCGCTCGGCCGCTTCCGGGTCCACCGTTTTCAAGCGGTCGTGCACGGCTTGTGAGTCTTCCAGCCAGGCCTGGTGAATTTCAGCACGCAGGGCTTCATCGGCCGAAGGCAGTTGCGCCATGCCTTTTTGCAGCGCGTTGAAATACATCATGGTACCGCCCACCAACATCGGCAACCGCCCCCGTTCAAAAATTTCCGCCACCAAGCGATGCACATCTTCCACAAAGTCGGCGGCGGAATAACTTTCACTGGGGTCGAGAATATCGATCAGGTGATGCGGCACTTTGGCCAACTCCTCGGCGGACGGTTTGGCCGTACCGATGTCCATGCCACGGTAAATCAATGCGGAATCCACACTGATAATTTCCACCGGCAAACGCTCGGCCAAAGCCATCGACAAACGGCTTTTGCCGGACGCCGTCGGCCCCATAATCGCCAAACAGCATTTTTGCTCGATTAATCGCTCGACATTCAAGGCCGGCACCATCGACATCACGTCACTCACCCTACTGCCCCCTCATAAACAAAGCATCGAGTTGTTCCATCGACAACTGCACCCAGGTCGGTCGGCCGTGGTTACACTGCGCGGAACTCTCGGTGGCTTCCATATCGCGCAACAGGGCATTCATTTCATCCACCGTCAAATGACGGTTGGCGCGCACCGAACCGTGACACGCCATGGTGCTGAGAATCTGGTTGATTTTTTCTTCCACCAACCGGGTTTCGCCCGCCACCGCCAAGTCGGCAATCATATCGTTGACCAAATGGGCCACATCGGATTTCGCCAATAATGTCGGTACACGGGTCAATTTCAATTGTTCCGGTCCAAACGGCTCGGCCTCGAAACCGAGTTTGTCCAATTCATCACGATACTCGTCCCAAATGGCGATTTGCGACGCTTCCAAACTCACCACGATGGGCACCAGCAACGGTTGCGACACCAAGCGGTCTTGTGTCCATTGCTGTTTCATGCGCTCGTACACAATACGCTCGTGTGCGGCGTGCATGTCCACCAATACCAAGCCTTGTTCGTTTTCCGCCAAAATGAACACGCCATGAATTTGCGCCTTGGCATACCCCAACGGGTGCTGCTGCTGGGTCGCCGATCGAGCCGCGTCGATTTGCGCACTCGACTCGGCTTGCGCCGCTTGAAATTGACGAATCAATTGCTCGCCCGGTTCCATGGCATAGGCCGGCACCGGCTCGTTCACCCCGTAAACATTCTCGTTTGACGTGTCACGGATTTGAAATTGCATCGCCGCCTGATAAGCCGATTCGTTTGGCGTTGTCGCTTCAAAACGGCCCGATGCTATCCCAGCCTTGCCGACCGGAGCGGCCGCCTCGGCATGACCGCCCGACACGCCGACCGGGCGCGTCACCGCTTCCCGAACCGAACGGCGCAGAAAGTCATACACCCAGCGACCATTGGCAAAACGCACTTCATACTTGGCCGGGTGCACATTCACGTCCACCAGTTCGTGCGGAATCTCCAAAAACAACACATACGCCGGATGCCGACCGTGATACAACACATCGGCATAGGCCTGCTTGACGGCATAAGACAGCAAACGATCCCGCACGATACGACCGTTGACGAACACGTATTGCATGTCGGTTTGACTGCGGTTAAACGTGGCTTGGGCCGCCCAGCCCGACAAACGAATGTCCTGCGCTTCAAACTCCAGCGCCAGACTCTGTTCCACAAAAGGGCCGCCCATCAGTTGTTTTAAGCGCTGGACCAAAGCCGTTTCGTCCGATGCGGCCTGCACATGGCGCACCACTTTCTGGTTGTGTGTCAATTTAATGGTGACGTCCGGACGGCTGAGCATCACCCGCTTGACCAATTGTTCAATGTGCATAAACTCGGTGCGCGCGGCGCGCAGGAATTTCTTACGGGCCGGCGTGTTGAAGAACAAATCCTGCACATCCACTTGCGTGCCCTGCGGATGCGCTACCGGTACCGGTTCCGACCAATTCCCTTCGCCTTCACCGCGCAGTTGCCAGGCGGCTTCTTCCTCTTTGAAACGGCTGGTCAACGTCAACCGCGACACGGAACCGATACTCGCCAAAGCCTCACCGCGAAAGCCCAGTGTCGCCACAGCGGTCAAATCCTTGGCGGTTTGAATTTTACTGGTGGCATGGCGGCTCACCGCCAACTGCAATTGCGATTGTCGAATGCCGGCGCCGTTGTCCGACACCACGATGCGCTTTTCGCCCCCTTCTTCAATCTGAATATCGATTTGAGTTGCACCCGAATCGAGCGCGTTTTCCAGTAGCTCCTTGACAACGGAAGCGGGTCTTTCCACCACTTCCCCGGCGGCGATTTGGTCGGCGAGATGTGAGGGCAATAAAGCAATGTCTTGCGGTTTGTTTTTCGGCATGAAAATTCTTAGTCGGTTTGTTTATGAAAGCGTTGTAATCGATATCCGATATCTAAATCCGGTTCATGGATTCGGACGGTTTTATGCTCGTCATTATAGCGATTTATGCGGGGATTATCAGCGGGGTTTTGAAAGCGAAAGAAGCCGGTTTGCAAAGCCCAAAAACGACCAGGCCTGGTAAAAAAATGCCAAGCCCCCTGAGAAGGGCCTGGCGAACGTGATATTACGTGATATTCAAAAAATGAATGTGGGTTGATTAAAATACGGTGTTTACAAGGAAGCAATCACATCCTCGGAAACCGGGATACGCAGTTTTTTGCCAACGTATAGGCGGTCCGCTTTTTGGATGTTGTTGATTTTTTTCAGCTTGTAAGTGGAAATATTGTAGTTTTCGGCAATTTCAGACAAGGTATCCCCTTTCTGCACACGGTAGTGAACGTAAAGCTGCTCACCCCAGCGAGGTTTGGTGGCGTTGCGTTTCACAAAACGATCCAGGCCGCTGACGATGGAGCGCGCCATTTGTGTTTGGAAACGGTCCGAATTCAATTTTCTCGCTTCACCCGGGTTCGAGATGAACGCCGTTTCAATCAACAGCGATGGCATATCGATTGATTTCAAGACCGCGAAGTTGGCGGACTGAACCGATTTTTTATGCAAATGGACGTTTTTCCCCATTTCACCCAGAATCACTTGCCCCAGTTTACGGCTGGCACGGATGTTCGCGGAACGCGTCAGATCGGACAGGACGAAAGCCACATCGGCGTCACGCCCTTTCAACTTCACATCCTGCAAGGAAGCGTTTTCGGATTTCGCCAAAATACGCGCCATCACACTACTGGCACCCGTCGTGGATAAAATATAAACCGAACCGCCACGCGCTTTCGGATTCGGGAAAGCATCTGCGTGCAGTGACAAGAAAATGTCGGCGTCTTTCTGGTGAGCGATGCGAACACGTTTATGCAATGGGATGAACACATCCTTTTCACGCGTCAAGACCGCACGCATTCCAGGTTTGGCATCAATGTATTTTTTCAGTTTTTTCGCCAATCGCAACACCACGTCTTTTTCGCGAAGGTTGTTGTGACCGATGGCACCGGTGTCTTTACCACCGTGTCCGGCATCGATGGCGACTACTAATTCTTTATTTTGCGGCGCAAAAATGTCACTGTCCTTATTCAACAGGCTTTGCGTCTGAGCATTGGTAGACATTTCTTTTTTCGCCGGCGTGACCTTGGCCACTTTCACCGTAGCTTTTTTCACCGTTTTCGGGGTTTCTTTTTGAGCGACTTTTTTCACCGCTTTTTCAGGCGCTTTTTTGACAGCGACTTTCGTTACTGGCGTTGGTTTGGCTTTTGGCGCACTTTTCTCAACTTTAGCGATGGTTTTAACCGGCTTGGATTCCGCTTTGGCTTTTTTCGCCAATACCGTCGATTGTTTGACGTTAGTCACGTCGATGACCACACGCTCGGCACCGCGCTTGTTTTTTGCCAGTGTGAAATAACGGTAATCAAAGTCGTCACGCAAATCCAATACCACACGAGTGCGCTTGGACTGGTTTTTGACGCGCGCCCCTTTGATGCGCGCGTCGAGGAATTTCATTTTCGAGAAGGTCAGTTTGTTATCCGCTTTGTAGAAATCGACCACGATACGGGCCGGGTTCTTCAACTCGGTGATTTCAAAACGGTGGTTTTTCTTGATTTCAAAGACCACACGGGTTTTATCGGTACCTTGACCCAAACGCATTTTGGTCAAGGACGCCGCCCAAGCGGTGGATGACATAACAATAACCATAACGACAACAAGCGCCGTAATGGTGTTTCTCAGGATGTTGGAGCTATTTTTTCTGATCATGGCACTACCCACTATATTTTGTATTTTAAATATCACGTGACTAGTCATAATCAATTACCGTGCCAATTTTTCCGTCAGTTTTCTGACAAACGCTTCAAAAGCTGGTTTCATGGGGGTTATGGAGATTTTTCGCCCGGTGCCGTCCGGCGATAATTCAATGCGTAAATCCGCTTCCGGCAAAATTCCGACGCCTTTGGACGGCCACTCCACCAAGGCGATAAACGGTGGCGTCATCAAGTCGCGAATCGCTAAAAATTCAAGCTCTTCCGGGTCGCATAAGCGATACAGGTCGAAATGCAGGATTGGGCCGTGTTCGGTCGGGTAGGTTTCCACCAGCGTATAGGTCGGGCTTTTCACTTTTTGGTTCGGCAGAAAACATTGGATAAAGGCTCGGGAAAAAAACGATTTGCCGGCGCCCAAATCGCCTTGCAGATAAACCACCAGGCCTGGCTGAAATGCGGATTCGTCAAGACACAGCTGTGCACAGGCTTCGGCAAAGGCCTGAGTGGCGGCTTCATCCGCTAAATGCCATTCGCATTTCTCGGAAGTTCCGTCGTTTTTGCTAGAATGTGTCTCTGAATGAACCATTGGCAACCCCAATCCTGACTGTGACCGACCTTGGCGAACGGAAAGGATGTTTTATTAAACAATCGATGCGAGACCATTCTTCAAGATGCCGGAAGCGCCATTATACCAACTTGCCGAGAAGATTAAACACTGGGGCCAGGCGCTCGGTTTTGCCGACGTCGGCATCACCGATACGGATCTGTCTGCGTACGAAGCCGATTATTTCAATTGGTTGGGCGAGCATTACCACGGCGACATGGAATATATGGCGCGCCACGGCACCAAACGCACCCGCCCCGCCGAACTCGAACCCGGCACGGTCAGCGTCATCAGTGTCCGATTGAATTATTTCGACCCGGACGCCCATTCCCCGGTCGAGCAATTGCAAGCCAACGGCCAGGCGTACGTTTCCCGCTATGCGCTGCACAAGGATTACCACAAGCTGATGCGCAAACGCTTGCAGCAGCTCGCCGCAAAAATTGAAGCCGAACTGGTGGAAAAAGCCGAATCGTTCCACTACCGGGCTTTTGTCGATTCGGCCCCGGTGTTGGAGCGCCCGCTGGCGGAGAAAGCAGGCCTGGGCTTTATCGGTAAAAACAGTCTGATTATTCATCCCCGCGCCGGTTCCTGGTTTTTCCTGGGCGAGCTTTACACCAACCTGCCACTGCCGAGCGACCCGCCATTCGACAAACAAGGCTGCGGGCCTTGCACCGCCTGCATCGACGAATGCCCGACACAGGCCATCGTCGATAACGCCGTGGTGGATGCCCGCCGCTGCATTTCCTATTTAACCATCGAATACAAAGGTGTCATCGCACCCGAATTGCGTGAAAAAATGGGCAATCGTATTTACGGCTGCGACGATTGTCAGCTGGTCTGCCCCTGGAATAAATTCACCGAAGCCACCGAAGAAACCGCCTTTAAACCCAAACACGCGCTCGACGCCGCCAGCTTATTGGAGCTGCTCGATTGGAACGAAACCGATTTTTTAACCCAATTTGAAGGCTCACCGATACGCCGAATCGGCTTTGAACAATGGCAACGCAACCTGTGCATCGCACTGGGGAATGCGTTGGAAGACACCGACCTCAGCCAACGCATTGTGCAAGTGCTGGAAAACCTTTCGAGCGACTCCGAACTGGTCTTGGAACACCGCGACTGGGCCTTGCAACGCCAAACAGACGCCCTGAGCCTTTCCGGCAAAACCACCAGGCCTGGCCGTTTTCCGAAACCGTTGAAACCCGCCGTAGCGAAAAAATACTATCTTCCAAAATAAGCTTTCAGGTTTCTTCTGATTTCTTTTTCCCAAAAAATCCAATAAGATAGATTCAAACCATCGACCGAAGGTGTTCAACCATCCATGAAGCGTCTTGATTCCAAACTATGGGGGCTTTTCTACCTGATCCTCACCGCCAGTGTGGTATTGTTCATTTCTTTATCGGTCACCAAATACAACAGCATGAAAGCCGAGTTTGACGCGCGAGCTTTCCGCCGACACCAGTCTGCTTAACCACATCATGCAAAGCACGCTGGTCGAAAACGAATTGCTACTCGACCTGCTCGGCGCACAGCTCATCGAAAACCACACCTATCAAAACCTGGCCAAAACCCAACAACTGTTCGACAAAATGCTGGCGGCCAAACCCGTACTGGCCGGTTTCGGTTTGGCGACCCCGCAAGGTGACATGGTAGCGTTCAGTTCCAACCTGGACATTGACAAAACCACCAACTATCTGGAAAGCGACATCACCCGTGACTCCTTCCAAAAAGCGTTGGTCAGCCAAAAAATGATTCTCGGACGCACTTACGATTACCCCGCGCTTGATACCTGGCTTCTGCCGATGCGAAAGGCCTTACGTGATGAAACCGGGAAGGTCGTTGCCATCATCATCACCGCCTTGAAAGTGGACGAAGCCAACTTCCTCAGTAACTTCCGCCTGGAAGAATTCCGCCATGCCGACATCATCAGCGACTTGAACTATTACCGCCTGTTCGTGACCGGCATCCCCAAAAGCGATTATGAAAAGTTCTATATGCACCCGCTGTCGGATGAGTTGCTGACGCGCTTGAAACGCAATTACCGTGAACGCTACGGGCTGTCTCTGGAAGAAATGAAGCACTATTCAACGCCCTTTGCATTCGACTTGGACTCGAAAGTCTTCAACAACAACATGTTAGGCAGTGTGGTCTATAACCAGCGCTATGATCTGTGGGTGACAATGTTCCAACCTCTCAAAACCCTCACCCCCGAATTCAGCCGAGTGATGATGACTTACAGCACCTTTTTCCTGATTGCGCTCATCATTACCTACGCCCTGTTCCGAACCATCGCCAACTATGAAGAACGCACCCGCACCCGACTGCTGCATCAGGCCACGCACGACCCGCTCACCAATTTACCCAACCGCTATTATCTGGACACCGAACTCAAACACCAATTGGAAAGCAACCCCAACCACGAATACAGTTTGATGTTTCTCGATCTGGATAATTTCAAAAACATCAACGACAACTTCGGGCATGAAACCGGTGATGCGGTCTTGACCGAAGTCTCGAAACGTTTCAAATCCCTATTACACAAAAAAGATTCGGTGATTCGTTTCGGTGGCGACGAGTTCGTCATCATCGTGCATTCGACATCGAAGGAGGTGTCCGTACTGGCACACAGCCTCATCAAGTCGCTTTCGCTACCGTTTCATATCGACGACATGCGCTTCAACCTGGGCGTCAGCATCGGCATTGCGCAATATCCGCAAGACGGCGACACTCTCAAAACCATCCTCAGCCGCGCGGACATGGCGATGTACCATGCCAAAAAGCATAAAAACGCCGTGGAGTTCTTTTCCGAAACCATGCGCCAAAACACCTTGCATAAGGTCCACCTGGAACACAAGCTCCGCCAGGCCATCAAATACAACGAAATCTACGTGGTCTATCAACCTCAGTTGGATCGGAGTCAAAAACTGCACGGTGTGGAAGCGCTGGTACGCTGGCAAAACCCGACATTTGGCGACATCTCACCGGCCGAATTCATTCCGATTGCCGAAGAAATCGGCTATATGCCGGAACTCGGTCATTACATTCTCGACACAGCTTTGCGACGTATGGCCGAATTCCAAAAAAACCATAACGTACGCTTCCGTCTCTCACTCAATGTCTCGGCCCGCCAGTTCATGAGCCATGGTTTTTATCATGACCTGACGGACGCCATCGAAAAAAATGGTTATCCCGCCGACCTGCTCACCATTGAAGTGACCGAATCCTTGTTCATTGAAGATTTTGAATACGTCCATGACTTGTTGATCCGGTTGCAACGGCGTGGCATCTGGTTATCGCTCGACGACTTCGGAACCGGCTTCTCATCCTTGAGCCTGCTGCGAAAACTGCCCTTTGATGAATTGAAAATCGATAAGAGTTTTATTGATAACGTGCTGAACAAACAATCCGACCATGGCCTGGTGGAAAGTATTATCGAAATCGGTCAGAAATTGAACATGCGCACTCTGGCCGAAGGCGTGGAAACCCTCGAGCAGCTACAACAATTATGCGATTATGGATGTGAATTATTCCAAGGTTACCATTTATCAAAACCATTGAAATATAAACAGCTTGAAGAATTTATTTCAAGCCATTCCTAGAATTAAACCCTGGCCTAATCCCTTCTAGATACGGTCGAAAATCGACCCTTGCGAGGCCGTAAAAAACTTCTCATACATACGCGATGCATAGGTATTGGTCATTCCGGCGATGTAATCGGAAATCACCCTTTGACGATCCCGTTCCGACTCGGCGCGGTCGTATTTCATAAAGGTGTTTCGCGGCAACAAGGCCTGCGGATTGGCGCGTAAGGACTTGAACAAATCCAAGGTAATCAGCTGGCCTTTGTACTCCATGCCTTTTACTTCCGGCAAGGTGATGACGTGGATATAGACGAAGGTTTTCAACAGTTCCAACACCGTCATTTCCGCTTCACCCAACTTGGCCTGATAACGCAACAGCGGATGTTCGAACACTTCGTTTTCGTCGATATGGACACTTTCCACCATAATGCCGACCATTTTACTGATGGCATGCTTACGGTCTTTGGAACGCGGACTGAACAGACGTTCCGTCATCACTTCATCCCACAATGGGTAGCATTTGAAGTCCGGGTGCTCCATGACTTCGGCTTGCCAAAGCTCACGGTTCACCATCCCCATCGCCACCGCGTCTTCCAAATCGTGAATACCATAGGCGATATCATCGGCCAATTCCATAATGGTGGTATCCAGTGCCTTATATTGGGTTTTGTGGAACCCTTTATCATTCGGCTTCAATTGCGTGAACAATTCTTTATCGGAGTCGGAAAACAAATCCAGCACCCACTCGAACTGGGCTTTTTCTTCCAAAAACACACTGGCTTTCGGCGGGTACCAACGGCTCATGTCCAGCGTTCTAAAGTCAAACGCATCCGGTTCCTGCATTTGGCTTTGATAGGCTTCATTCAGCGCAATCACTTCGTCGTAAATCGCCGGGTATTTCAAAACCCCCAGTGTGGCGCGGCGTGACAAATCGATTCCGTTTTTCGGCGTATATTCTCCCAGGCGTGCCAGAATGCGTAAGGTTTGGGCATTGCCCTCAAACCCGCCGTGCATGCGCATCATATAGTTCAAGGCCACTTCACCGCCATGACCGTAAGGCGGGTGCCCCAAATCATGCGCCAAACAAATGGCTTCAATCAGATAAAACGATGGCAGCCAATCCAAATAATCCTTGCCATCGCCGACCGTAATCAGCTGTTCCACCAGACCTGATCCAATTTGCGCCACTTCCATCGAATGAGTCAAGCGCGTGCGATAGAAATCGGACTCGTTCAAACCGAAAATCTGGGTTTTGGCTTGCAAGCGCCGGAACGAGGCCGAGTGAATCACCCGCGCCCGGTCACGTTGATACACAATGCGCGCTTCGCGGGAAGCCTGATTTTCCAGAAAATCGGTATAACGTTGTGTCCAATCTTTTTCTTCTTGAAGCGCGCGGTGCATGCCGACTCCTATAAACTTTATAAATTCGATTAATGAAACGAAAGTGCCTTACAGATGCCGCTATCATACTGAAAACCGGGACAGACCTCTAATAAAACATCCGAAATCAATTAATTAAGGCCCATCCCACGAATTTCAGCCCTGACATTTCGACGCCTTTTCGGCATTCATCCATTTAGTTTGACTATAAGTAAAATCACTTGTGAAGCCTGAGGGATTTGATACACTTAAGCTTTCAAGTTCATTCCGTTATAAAGGGATTTTCCATTATGCGTACCCTGGTTTCACGTTTTATTCTGGCGTCATTATTTACCACAAGCCTGGTCATGCTCAACGGCTGCGAGAACGCTGAGTTGCGCGAGTGTAAAGAAAAAGCCAGCCAGCTTTGGGACAGCACCAAAGACAACCCAAAAGACAATAAAGCTTACTGGGATGCCATTGAACGTTGTAAAGAAAAATACGGTTAACCGCCAACACATCAACCGCTACTCCAAAAATGAAATCCTTTAGAACCCTGCTCATCTACACGGCGAGCATTTTTGCCGTTTCGCTCGCCTATTACTTTTATGCTCGCAACAGTCTGCCACCACAACGGGAAGATGAAACTTTTCTCACGGAAATCGGTGAAGGCTTCGGAGAAGTCGCACTTTGGCTGCTCTTGTTCATCTATGCCCGCACCCTACTGAAACTGCTGTTCGAAAAAGGCTCAGTCGCCGACCGGATGGTGCCGAACATGCTTTACCAGCCGACGCAGTCTCTGGTTCAAAAACTTCTGGTGCCTTTGAATCGTACCCATGTCTATGTCGGCGTCGCCACCCTGGCCGTGACCTTCTTGCACATTTTGCTGGTCGGCTTCCATTTTGAAATCCTGCTGTTTCAAGTTGTGATGCTACTGCTGGTTTGGCAAGGCCTGTTTGGCTTTTTCCTGCGTTGGAAATTTTCACCTCGTCAATTGCGCCAGTTTTCCTATCTGGTACACGCCCAATTCCTCACCGGCATTATGATTGGTATTTTTTCTTACGTCGGCCATCAAATGCTGGATTAGCAAAATTCCACTCAATCCCTCTTTACAACTGGGGTTATAAGGCGTATTTTAGTTTTTTAGCTTTCACGCCTTATGTTCCAAAAGAGGATTACGTGTCCAACAACGTCACACACGATTACAGTGTTTCCAAGGTGTTTGCCATCGCCATCGGCATGGCCGCCATTGCCGGATTCATCAACAGCATCATGCTGATTGAATTCGGCCTTCCCGTCAGCCAAATGACGGGCATTGCCTCCCATTTAAGTGACAGCGGTTTTCACCTTGATTGGGAAGCCTTCATCATCAGCTTATCCATTTTATTGAGCTTCATTGTCGGGGCCTTTTTGTCCGGCTTCATTATCGGCCACAGCCAATACAAAGAAGATAAAAGTTACGGCACGGCTCTGTTTCTGAATGCCATCATCCTGACCATCGCCGCCTTGATGGCGTATTCGATCAACATCCTGGCCCTGATGTTCAGCGCCTTGGCTTGCGGCTTGCAAAACGCCATGGTCGCCAGCTATAAAGGCCTGCAAATCCGTACGACTCACGTCACCGGCATCACCACCGACATTGGAGTCTCCATCGCCCACCGCTTTCGAACGCACACCCGGTTCACCTGGCGAACCTGGTTGTTATTCGCCATCCTGCTGGGCTTTATCCTCGGCGGACTGATCGGCATTTTTACCTTCCATTGGTTCGGGTATTTATCTTTGCTGTTGCCGGCCGCCTTAAACGGTCTTTTAGCTTGGATATACTTTCATTCCCTGTTCAGAAAAGCCATGACACGCTGAAAACCGAGTTTTCACCAGGCCTGAGCCTTTTGATACCTGCGCACAGTGGCTTTCATGTATTTTTCATGATGAGATGAAATGTATTTTGATACACTGACTTAACATTTTTAATTTTAGGGTACGCTGAAACGCATGTATTATTCCGAAAAATTCAACAGCATCACCCACCTGGTCGGCGCGGTTTTCGCGCTGATGGGACTGGGCGCCTTGATCGCGGTGGGTATTTTGCAAAACGATGCCTTGCTGTTTATCGGCTTTCTGACATTCGGCCTCACACTGGTCATGCTTTACAGCTTCTCAACGCTGTATCACAGCTTCAAGCACCCGCTGCCGAAACGCATTTTCCAAAAACTGGACCACATTTCCATTTACCTGCTGATTGCCGGCACCTACACCCCTTTCACGTTGGTGACCTTAATCGACAGCAGCGGTTTATGGATTTTGATTATCGTCTGGTCGCTGGCGATTATCGGCATCCTGCTTGACCTGTTCATCAAAGAACGCATCGAATGGCTACAACTCGCCATTTACCTGATTATGGGGTGGATGGTCATGTTTGATTTCAGCCACTTAAAAGAAGCTTTGCCTACGGCCGGCCTATACTGGCTGGCGATTGGCGGCATCGCCTACACGGCCGGTATCATATTTTACATTCTCGACGACAAGAACCTGCTTCGTCACGCCCACGGCATCTGGCACTTGTTTGTACTGGCCGGTTCCGTCTGCCATTTCATCGCCGTTATCGGCTACATTCGTTAAGCGAATCCCGACCAGGCCTGGCGGGATTTTCGGTTTCCCCTTTCGCCATTCATGCTAGAATAGCCGCTTTGTTTATCCGATTAAAAATTCACCAAGAAGGGTTTGATTTCGCACCATGAAAACATCATCGCTTTTACTCGCCACCACCCGTGAAACCCCAGCCGATGCTGTGGTCATCAGCCACCAGCTCATGCTTCGTGCCGGCTTGATTCGACCGCTGGCCGGCGGTTTGTACACTTGGTTGCCGTTGGGTGTCCGTGTGTTGCGTAAAGTGGAAGCGATTGTACGTGAAGAAATGAACCGTTCCGGCGCGCAGGAATTATTGATGCCTGTGGTTCAACCACTGGAGTTGTGGGAAGAGTCCGGTCGTGCCGAAGATTACGGCCCGGAATTGCTGCGTTTCAAAGACCGCCACCAGCGTGACTTTGCGTTGGGGCCAACCCACGAAGAAATCATCACCGATTTGGTACGTAAGGAAATCCGCAGTTACAAGCAACTGCCAGCCAACTTCTACCAAATCCAGACCAAGTTCCGTGACGAAATTCGTCCACGCTTTGGGGTGATGCGCTCTCGTGAATTCATTATGAAAGACGCCTACTCTTTCCACATGGATCGCGACAGTCTGCAAACCACTTACGACGAAATGTACGATGCTTACAACCGTATCTTTTCACGCATCGGACTCGACTTCCGTCCGGTTCAGGCCGACACCGGTTCCATTGGCGGCGACGGCTCGCACGAATTCCACGTGCTGGCCGATTCCGGTGAAGACGACATCGCTTTTTCCACCGAGTCCGACTTCGCCGCCAACGTCGAACTGGCGGAAGCCTTGGAACCACGTGGAGAACGCCCGGCGCCGAGCGAAGACCTGACCAAGGTCGCCACACCCGGCAAACACAGCATCGAAGAGGTCTGCGACTTTCTACAGGTCAAGAAAAAGAAAGTCCTGAAAACCTTAATTGTCAAAGGCGCTACCGACGAAAATCCAGTCGTTGCATTGGTGGTGCGTGGCGATCACGAACTCAACGAAATCAAGGCTGAAAAATTAGACTTAGTCGCCGAACCGCTTGAAATGGCCAGCGACGCGGAGATTCTGGACGCCGTTGGTTGCAACGCCGGTTCCATTGGTCCGGTTGGCTTGAACATTCCGGTCATCGTTGATCGCACCGCCGATCACGCCGTGGACTTTATCTGCGGCGCCAATGAAGACGGATTCCATTACACCGGCGCCAACTGGGATCGTAACGCTAACCCAACCCTAGTCGCCGACATCCGTAATGTCGTCAAAGGCGATCCAAGCCCATGCGGAAAAGGGAAAATCGAAATCCGCCGTGGCATTGAAGTCGGCCACATCTTCCAACTGGGCAACAAATATTCCAAAGCCCTCAACGCCACCGTGCTGAATGAAAACAGCCGTGCGCAAGTATTGGAAATGGGCTGTTACGGCATCGGTGTCACTCGAGTGGTCGCCGCCGCCATCGAGCAAAATCACGATGACAAAGGCATTATCTGGCCGGAAGCCATTGCGCCCTTCCAGGTGTGTATTGTACCAATGCAGATGCACAAGTCGCCACGCGTCGCGGAAGCCGCCAATAAGCTTTATGACGAACTGACCGCCAAAGGCATCGAAGTGCTGTTTGACGACCGCAGCGAACGCCCGGGCGTGATGTTCAACGACATGGAACTGATCGGCATTCCGCATCGCATCGTCATCGGCGAACGTGGCCTAGACAACGGCATGATCGAATACAAACACCGCACCGATGAAAAAGCCCAAGATATCGCCGAAGCGGAGTTTATGGACTTCTTGCTCGCCAAGCTCAACGCTTAAGCCCAGTTCGGCCTTACGCCCATTCATAAAAACCACCAGGCCTGGTGGTTTTTTTGTTTTGACGATAAAAAATACATTCTTTGGCTTCAAAAGTCGTAAGATTAGGCTCTTAATTACACAGGCGTCGTAAAAGTGTCCATCGAACATTATTCCATCTTTTTCATCACCACTTTTTTGTTGATTTTGGTGCCCGGTCCATCCGCGATGACCGTTGCTTCACAAGGGGCATCACTGCAGTCCAAAAAAGCATTTTTAGGTGTCTTAGGCATTGCCACAGCGGATTTGCTTTTCTTCGCACTGTCTGCGACGGGTATTTCCGCTTTAATTGTTGCGTCCAGCTTAATGTTTACCATCATCAAGTGGCTAGGGGTGGCGTTTTTGGTTTACCTGGGGCTGACGGTACTGTTCAGTAAAGGGTCGGCCATTCAGTTCAGCCCAAAAAAAACCGACCACCACGCGCTTAAGCTCTTCAGCCAAGGATTGGTGATTCAACTTGCCAACCCCAAAGCGTTAATGTATTTCACCGCTCTATTGCCACAATTCATCAACCCGAACGAACCGTTATTCATGCAATTGCTACTCATTGGGTTAACCTTTTTCTTTGCCGACACCTTTGTTTACAGCCTTTACAGTTTTATGGGCGCCCATATGGCAAGACGCAAACTGAAAGCCTGGGTGATTCAGCTAATCAATAAAGTAGCCGGCCTGACATTGATTTACACCGGCATCAAAATGGCTATGCTGGAAAACCGCAACCCTTGATTTCATAACCATTCTCACGCGACACAATCAGATCTTTTTTAATACTTGGTTACGCATTACACTAAAAACCGCCAGGCTTGGCCGTTTTCCGAAAAATTTCTTAGCACCTTCTTTATTGTTACAATAAAGTAACATATAATATAACAATTATATGACAAGCTACGTAATTGCTATACTTTGTAAACATTTGAGTTAGCGATATATTTTTCAATATATAGCAATTACGAAAATAAAATATTGTGACGGCACCCATAAAATAACAATGCATAGATTCACGCTTTCGCACTGGTGGGCACTACTGTTCATCCTCTTCTTCCCCTTCCTGATGATGAACCTCTATTCCGATTTTATTCGGGAGTCGGAGATGAACTCACGACTGGGCTGGTTGGTGATGCTGGGCGGCTTTGCTTATTTGGCACGTCATCATGTTTACCTTTATCGTTTTTTACTCTTGATATTGATTTTTATCACCCTTTCAGGCGCTATGGATTTACTCTATGCCGTAACTTTCGGTGGGGTTTTCACCTCTGCGTCATTTGAAGCCATTTCACAATCTGACCCCAGAGAAATTTATGAATTTCTAACCGTATACGCCAGTTATGAAAACGTGGTGCTGTTGTTACTCTACCTGACGATTTCATACCTGCTACTAAAGCGCATGCTGGTAAAAACGTCTCTGATGCGTAAGGAAAAAGTTTTGGTGGGCTTGGCCATTGTCATGTTCATCGTTGCGATAGTGGAAGTACAGAAACGCAACCGGGTATTTGACACCATTCCCGGCTTTAACGGCGTTGCCATTGACTACCTCAATAACCGAGAAGGTTTTGAACAGAGTATTCAAGCCCGCGAGGAACTGGACACCCAAACTGATTTTTCAGCTTCCTCGAGAGACATTCCGCAGACTTACGTGATTATCATCGGCGAATCCATGAACCGCAATCACATGTCGCTATACGGTTATCCTCGTGCAACCACGCCCATGTTAGACGCCGTTCGTTCCGACCTGATTGCCTTTGAAAACATCGTCACGCCCTATGCGCAAACGGCCGCCTCGTTAAGACATGTCTTAACCGAAGCCAACACCGACAACCAAAAAGACATCAATCAATCGGTCAGCTTAATGGGCGTTTTCAACAAAGCGGGCTTTGAAACCTGGTGGCTTTCGAACCAACAACCGATGCGTATGCCATTCGCGGCCTTAGCCAAAACAGCCGACCATAGCCATTTCATCAGCCATGATTTCCATGGCGTCGAAGTGGAACGCTATGACGGCTACCTACTGCCTTACATTCAAGAGGCCGTTCAAGCGCCAGCGGAAAAGAAAGTGATTTTCGTCCACCTGATGGGCAGCCACTTGGACTATAACAATCGTTATCCGCCGGAAAAATCGGTGTTCAAGAACCGTGACAAGCTTCAAGCATACCGGCCAGACGTCAGCGACAGTCAAGCGAGCTACATTAACAGTTACGACAACTCCATTCATTACACGGATGAAATCGTCGGCACCACCATCGCCGATTTAACTACCGTTTCCAACGCAGCCGCCTTACTGTTTTTTGCGGATCACGGTGAAGAGGTGTTTGACACCAAAGATTTCAAAGGCCATGGCCCGGATGGGGTAACGGCTTCTATGTTGGAGGTGCCGTTTATCGTATGGCGTAACAGCGCCTACCGTGAAACCTTTCCAGACGTTGACCAGATAATGGCAAACCATACCGGCCAACCGGGGCTATTGGATGATGTTTTCCATTTCGCGCAATGTTTGACGCAAGTGGAATCCTCGCTGTATGATGCGCAAAACGCTTTGTGTTCGGCGGACTTTCAACCGCGTAAACGCATTGCTTATGGACAAGATTACGATACCGAACTGAAAAGGAAAGCCCCTTGAAATCGCCTTACACCGGATGGTCGCGCATTTTCTACGCTGCCGGCTACTCTTACAAAGGATTGAAATCGACCTGGAAGCACGAAGCGGCTTTCCGCCAGGAAGCCGTTCTATGCTTATTGCTAACGCCCATTGCCATCTGGCTGGGCGACAGCCTGATGGAAATCATTGCCTTGATCGGCGTCCTGGTGTTTGTCTTGATTGTGGAAATGCTGAACTCCGCGGTGGAATCCACCATCGATCGGATTGGTCAGGATTACCATAAACTGTCCGGCCGCGCCAAAGACCAAGGTTCCGCGGCGGTGTTTCTGTCTTTTTTTCTCGCCGCACTGGTCTGGGGCGGCTTCATCATCGACAAGCTGCTTGCCTAAGCGATAAAACTTCTAACTCGCTTCGTTAATTTCGCCCTGACTGTCTTGAGCCTGGCGCGCCTCAATGTAATCCGCGCCCCATTCGTACAGTAGCTCCAACACTGGCTTGAGACGTTCACCCTGCCCAGTGAGTCGGTAATCCACTTTCGGCGGCACCACCGGATACACCGTTCGGATGACAACGCCTTCCTCTTCCAGTTGCCGCAACTTCTGTGTCAGCATTTTCTGTGTGATTGGCGGTATCAGGCGACGTAATTCGCTATTACGTTTGGGTCCTTGCATCAAGTACCACAAAATCAACCCCTTCCATTTGCCATCCAAAATATCAATCGCGACTTGAAAAGCGCACTGATAGGTCTGATTATTGACGACAAAGCCACAGTTTTTTTCCGACATGGTATTCCTTACATTATTAATGGTTACTTTTTAGTAAGTATATTACAAAAAAGTACATACTTACCAAAACAATACATAAATGATAGCATACTCTAACTTTGTAAATTTGACCTCAAATTCATTGAAAAGGACCTCCTCATGGAAAAAACCTTCATGCAAGCCATGCAAGACCGTTATGCCGTTAAAGCCTTCAAACCGGAAGCGGACATCGAACCGGACACATTCGAGAAAATTTTGGAAGCTGGTCGCCTGTCTCCCAGCTCTTTTGGCTTGGAACCGACCCGTTTTCTGGTGGTCCGAGACCCGGCCATCCGTGCTGAACTGAAAGCGGCTTGTGGCGGTCAACCGCAAATCGACACCTGCAGCGAACTGGTTGTATTCGTCACGGTTAAAGAGTTCGATGGCATTACCGATTACGCCAAAAAACAGTTTGGCCGCTGGGGTTTGGACGACAACGCCATGCAAGGCGTCTTGAACTTTTACGGCAGTTACATCAGCCAGTTCAATGAACAAACCCTACCTTACTGGTCCGGCAAACAAGCCTACATTGCCTTGGGGAACATGATGACCGCCGCTCAGGTTTTCGGCATCGGTTCTTGCCCGATTGAAGGCTTCGATAAAGACCAAGCGATGAAAGCCTTGAAGTTGGATGCGAATCAATATGACCTGCACGTCATTATGGCACTCGGAGAACCGGCCGACCAAGCCAGACCGAAGCACCGCCTCCCTCTGACCGATTTAGTAACCCACCTCTAAACAAAACAGGGGGTATCGCCCTTTTAACCAGGCCTGGCCATTTATCGTTAATGGCCAAGTAATAAAAACCAATTGTTTTGTAAATAAAAATTGACTTACTCCGCCGATTAGCGTCTAATTGGTTCCACATTCGGAAAGAAATTCTGAAATTCTTTGTTTATCTGCTCGACTTCGTTGTTTTATTCGTAATTCTCCGTTCTCCGTAGTTCATTAAGTAACAGTTTATTTTTCTGATGATTACGCCGAAAGGCATGCTTTTTTATAGATTTTTACAGGATTAAAATTATGTCTGAAACAACGACAGGTACCGTTAAGTGGTTTAACGAATCAAAAGGCTTTGGCTTTATCGAACAAGAATCCGGTCCGGATGTTTTTGCACACTTCAGTGCCATCACCGGTTCTGGTTTCAAAACCCTAGCCGAAGGTCAAAAAGTTGAGTTCACCGTTACACAAGGCGCGAAAGGGCCTCAAGCGGAAAACATCACGGCACTGTAAGCGATCAGCTTAAGTGTTTTGAGATAAAAAAGCAGGACAGTGTCCTGCTTTTTTTATGCCCGGAAAAAACAGGCCCGACACTATTCCACCAGATAAGACATCAAGTGAATGTAAAGTTTTTCCAGCACTTTGATATTGTATTCAGTGATTTCATGATCGCAGTCCGGGTGCTCCAAAGCAGCCTTGTTCGCATACCAGAAACGCTTACAGGTTTGAATGGTCATCCGTAACTCATACGGCGTTGGGTTACCCGGTTCCGCCCAGTTACCAGGCATCATATCGATTTCCTTAGGCTGAAAACGATATAAGGTACCTTTCGGATTTTCACAATCAGCGGATGTTGACGTCCTCACATAATGCGGAGCCGCCGAAGGAACAGGCACGCTTCTCGCATCGTGAGGGTTTCTGACTCTTGGCATAGCAAGTCTCCCTAAAACGATTAACGATTTCACATACCTCGCTGACAGTATATAACCTAGTAAAGCAGTAGGAAATAAAAATTTTTCATCCCGTCATAGGTCATTACCCCCTTTAAAAGAAGGGTTATAACGGTTTTTCACAACAAAAACACTCTGTTAAACATATCGTTCAATGGCTTTTTCCGGTAGAATCAATCGCAAAAATAATGAACGTCAAACACGTAAAAAGAGAGTAATTATGGATATTTGGCAGAAAATTTTTCTGTATTTAGGGGCCGGCCTTGGAGCCGTTATGCTGATTGTCGCGATGATCACACTCGGCACCGCCGAAAACGGCCAGCTTTCAGTGGAAGGCTTACAACATTTATCGGGACAAATGACTTCTCTTTACGAAGTGGTGCGTTGGTTTGTCTACCTTTGGTTGATTTCCGGCATCGTCTTGCTGGTGCGTTTTCTAATGCGGGTTTTCGGCCGCCGCTGAGATTAAAACGCCTTGAGTTGAAAACCGCCAGGCCTGGCGGTTTTTTGGTTTTATACGTCTTCTTTCAGAATCGCATAGGTACCGGTCGCGTAAGCTACCAATTTTCCTTCATCATGCAGTTCAATTGTCACAAAAGCTACCTTCTTGCCTTGGCGTTTCACTTCAGCCGACGCTAATAAATGCTTTCCAGAAGCCGGCTTAAGATAGTTAATTTTGATTTCCATGGTCACCGCCGTAAAGCCCTCATCCAAGCTTGAAACTGCGGCATACCAGCCGGTGTTATCCATCAAGGTCGAAATCACACCGCCATGCACAAACCCCATGTGCTGTAGATGATAGGGTTCAACGTGTAACTCCACTTCCGCCGTTCCCGTTGCATAGCTTTTCAATTCCGCACCGATGTGCTCCAAAAAAGGAAATTTAACGGCTTTCATTGCAAGATCGCACTCCCAAAATAAAAAGATAATTTTACCACGCTGACGCTCCCAACTTAAAAATGTCTCGGCCTGATTTAAGATAAACGTCTATAATTCATATTACATTCAATTGAACTCCATCCATGCAAACCGGATAAAGATAAAACATGCAAATTCAATGGTACCCAGGGCACATGCACAAAGCGCAAAAAGAAGTGCGCGAAATCCTCCCGCAAGTGGATTTAATCATCGAAGTGCTTGACGCCCGCATTCCGTTCAGCAGCGAAAACCCGATGATCGCCAAGCTTCGCGGCGACAAACCGACCATCAAGATATTCAACAAATCCGACCTGGCCGACGCCGATAAAACCGCGGAATGGCAAGCCTATTTCGAACAGCATAAAAACATCAAGACCTTGGCTTTGAACGCTCAGCAATCGGATCGTAAAGCTCAGGTATTGGGGCTGATCAATAAAATGTTTCCACGAGAGGAAGACTCCGTCAAGGTCATACACGCCCTGATTCTCGGCATTCCCAATGTCGGAAAATCCACCTTAATCAACACTCTGGCCAGCCGCCCGATCGCCAAAACCGGCAATGAACCGGCCGTGACCAAAATGTTGCAGCGCATTAAGCTGGAAGACGGTATCACTCTGTTCGATTCGCCCGGCATGTTGTGGCCGAATATCGAAAACGAGCACTCCGGTTATCGCCTGGCGATTACCGGCGGCATCAAAGAAACCGCTTTCGAGTTGCCCGACATCGCCAGTTACGCGGCGGAATATTTACTGACGCACTACCCGCAACGCTTGAAAGAACGCTATCAGCTTGACGAGCTCCCGCTGCACGATCCTTTCCCGGACGTGGCTTTTTTGGAAACCGTCGGGCGCGACCGCGGCTGTCTGGTCAGCGGCGGGCAGGTGGATTTGGATAAGATTTCCCGCATTTTGATTACCGAAATCCGTGATGGGCAACTTGGTGCCCTAACCTTTGAAACACCGGAGATGATGGAGCAGGAATTACAACAGGTCGACATCAAGCGTGAACAAAAAGCAGCCAAAAAACAAGCCCGCCTCGATGCCCGCAAGCAAAAGAAAAACAAACGCAATCGCTGACATCTTCAGCGCTTGAATACAAGGACGAACAAGCCATGCTCAGTTATCGCCACTCCTTTCATGCGGGTAATTTCGCCGATGTGCTCAAACACAGCGTGACGGTTCAAATCCTCAAGTATCTGACCCTCAAACCCAAACCGATTTATTATCTGGACACCCATTCCGGCGCAGGCGCGTTCAGTTTATCCAACAGTGAAGCGCAAAAAAACCGGGAATACGAAAACGGCATCGGGCAACTTTGGCCTCTGCTCAATGAATTAGACAACTGCCCAGGCCTGGTCAAAGATTATCTGGAGACGGTGCAGCAATTCAATCCGCAAACCGAACTGCAAACATACCCGGGTTCTCCCTGGTTCGCGCAGCACCTGCTTCGCCTGCAGGACCGATTGGATTTTTTCGATTTACACCCAAATGAAAGCCAAATTTTGCGGAAAAATTTCACCGGAGACAAGCGTATTCACGTTTATCCGAAAGACGGTTTTCATGCCTGCATGAGCCAACTGCCGCCCAAAGAAAAACGCGGTTATGTATTGATGGATCCACCTTACGAAATCAAAACAGATTATGCAAAAGCGGTGGAAACCTTGGTTAAAGCGCATAAAAAGTTTGCCAACGCCACCTATGCCCTGTGGTATCCAGTCGTAGAACGCCATCGCATTCAGTCCATGGAAAAGGCGTTTATCGACAGCGGCATCCGAAATATTCAGTTGTTTGAGTTAGGCATCGCCAAAGACGGCGATCAAGGCATGACGGCCAGCGGCATGATTGTGATTCATCCGCCGTGGAAATTGATGGAAACTCTGCAGGCCGGCTTGCCGTTTTTAAGCGAACGGCTTGGTGGTGCGCGCGGCCATTATCGCGCCGAACAGTTAGTCCCGGAATAAACGATCAGAACTGATACGCCAACTTCAGACCACTGCCCCAGCTGGGGTCGAGTTGATATTGATTTTGACGATTGCCGTGGCGGTTGTAAAAGCTGAAACGGTAGTCGGCGGAATATTGTCCAAACACATCCAAACGCCAGTTTTTCGACGCCCGATAAGACAACATGACGTCGGCTTTCCAAGTTTGAATTTCAACATATCCTTTTTCTTCAACCGGGCTGTCATCGGCCAACTTAGCCATAAACTGCCGGTACGACGCGCCGGTACTGATGTTCCAGTTTTCCGCAAAACCATAAGCCACATAGGCGCGCGGAAAGCCGAGCACCGCCGACAAGCCGTCCCAGCTTCGGGCTCGATACGCGACCCCAATCGCCGGATACAAGCGGCTTCGCACCGGATGGTAGTTGTAAATCAAACCACCCAAAAGCGACACGTCATTCTTCAGTTGATAGGAAACCAAGGCTCTCAGGTTGACGCTGTAGGAATCGTCGGTCTGTTCTTCATATTTGGACGACACCCCAAGACTGCTTAAGAACAGCATTTTCGAGTTGATACGGTGGTTGAACTTTCCGCCAATGCGCGCCCCGCGAAGGCCTTTTACCGGTTTGTCATGACCATTCCCAAAAGGCAGTTTATCAATGTCGTGCCAATCCAGACTCCAATAGGTATAGCCCAAATACGCCAATTGGTTTTCAAGCAGAACATCGTAATAACGATCCGAGACTTCCCCGCCATAATCCTGAATGCCCGACGGATTGAAATAACCGGTTTCCAGCGTAATCTTCGGGGCCCAAGGACTTTTTTCCGCCATCGCGAGGGCCGGAACCCCTGCGGTTAAACACACCAACAAAGGTTTCGACATTTTAAACACGTTTATTCACCGTCTCTTTGATTTAGATATTGATAAGCGACTTTCAAGGCTTCATCGGCGTCCAAACCTTGATGCATAAAGTCGTAGGCGATTTGCTGCTCTTCACTGAGAAAGCGGTTTTCGAAATCGGAAATCAGCGTTTTCCAAGCCAGCTTGTCATTGGATTCTTCCGGAGTATGCGCTAACAACTTGGCCAGCGTCGCGAACGCCAGCGTGCTTTCATTCATTTGGTGCAGATAGGCGCGAAAATCATCGAACTCGTCTTTCAAATCCTGTACTTTCATTTCCGCCGACAAACCGCTGTTGAAAATGGAGTCCACCGCGTTGATAAAACGCGCCACCTCTTTCTGGTTTCGATCGGATTGCGTCACCGCGAGGTTCAAGGCCATGCTGGCTTCCTGAAAGTCGGATTGGTCCGTCGATAAAGCGGAGCCGTCTTCCATGAAATTGAATTCGGATAATTGAGACGTTTCCATCGATACCAGAGCCGTCTGGGCATCGGTCATGACCAAACGATGATGCGCCAACAATTGCCCACTGGTGACTTGAGCGATGTGGCAACCGCAGAGGTATTTACCGTTCTCATCCGGACGCAGGTGAATGACTTCCACGCCTTCCAAGCAATAGACCTCTTCGGTTTGTTCGTTCTTGACGCGTAGACTGATTAATTGTTGCGGCAGGAACAAATCCGGGTCGTCGATATAGAACCCCAACCCGGTCAAGTTGACATCCGCCCCTTCAAACGCCACGGAAAACGTCTCGTCTTCATGGTTTGTCACTTGAAACGGCCGGACAAAACGTGCCGACTGCCGCTGCTCCAAGTCCATTTGAATCATATTGCTACAACCCTGCTCAGGTGCGAACTTTGCTCGCAATCTCTTTTTGATAACCCAATGCTTCGCAGTCGGCCTGCGGAATCCACCCCAGACAGCTGCGCACTTTCAAAGACTGATAATTCCGCACAATCGGCATAACAGTCAAAATTCCCCAGGCCTGCTGATACCAACGCCAACCGATGGCAGACGGCTGCTGCGCCCACCACAGGTTATTGACACCGAAATGGCGGGTTTTGAAAATCAAATGGAAGGCCAGGCGCCAATATTTCAATGCAAAGCGTAATTTTGTTTTGTTCATGGCATCATTCTATCACAAGCGGGTTTAAGAGGGTTATCGGCCGTTTGCACGGCCTTTTGAGGTTGGAAGATTGATTAAAGCGTTTATTTTTTTGCGTCGTATTTCCGAATAAACTCTTCCAGCATTTTCTGGTCGACCATGCCGGTTCTCGCCGCAACCACCTCGCCTTTCGGGGTGACCATATAAGTGGTTGGCAAGCCTCTCAAAGGACCGAACGGAGTGGTTTTACCGTCAATGCGGCCTTTTTGGCGAACAATCGGAAACTTGATGTCTTCCTGTTCCAAAAACGTTTTCACCTGAGACGGACTGTTATCTTCATAGTTCACGCCCAAAACGACGGCATTTTTATCTTTATGGGCATCATAGAAAAAGCCTAACTCTGGCATTTCCACACGGCACGGCGGGCACCAGGTCGCCCAATAGTTCACCACCACCCACTTGCCTCGAAAATCGGACAGTTTCACTGTTTTACCATCCAGCGTTTCGAACTCAATGTCGGCCGCCGCTTGAACCGTTGATGACAAAGCCGCCATCCACACCATTGAAATTAAAAGAGAGAATTTAATCGGATTCATCCAGTTTTTCGCGTGAATCATCTTGCTTCCTTATGGTTTCATTTTTAATCGCAAGCAGGCTACCACAGCCCGCGAGACAGACTATGAATGCTTCGTTAATATCTGTTTAACGAACGGCAAGGTCATGCGGCGCTTTTCCACAAACGTCGCCTGTTCGAGAATTTTCAGCACCGACAGCAACTCCTGCAAGTCGGTGGAAAATTGTTTGATGAGGTAGTTGCCCACGTCCAATGGCAGTTCAAAGCCTAGCTTCAAGGCATGGCGTTGCATCGCGACCACCAGATCGCGCTTATTGTGCAATGGCTTCAAACGAATCGGCAACACCGACATCAACGCCTGAGTCAGATCCGACGTCACAATCGGCCAGTCCCCGATATTCTGCATGCCCGACAACACCACTTTATGCCCCAGTACCTTAGAACGCATCAACAGATTCGCCAAAGCATGCTCCCAAGATTCTTGCCCGATCACCTTTTCCACATCATCAAGGCACACCAACGGCGTGCGCTCCAGACCATGGAGCACATCTGGAATCAACGGTAAGGTCGTGTCACCCAACGGCAAATACACACTGGCGGATTTTTTTTCCGTCATAAAGCGGCAGGCCGCCTGCAGCAGATGGGTTTTGCCCACCCCACTCTCACCTTGAAAATAAAAGGCTTCACCTTCCTGACTCTTCATCAGCGTCTGTTGAAACCGGTTCAACGCCAAGACGGTCGCTTCGTCTTCGGTCACAAACGTGTCAAAGCAAACCTCTTCACGCAAACCGATTTTAAGGGGTAACTGTACAAACACTGTCGCTTATCTTCCTATCGGCCCGTCGACTTTATTCCCATTCCGCATTGACTTGCCCGATGACGGCATCATCACGAACCGACACCAAATTAGGCATGGCCGCCAATCGATTCACCAATCGAATGTATTCGCCTTGATAGACCACCTCGAACACCACCTGATGCTTCTCCACCGATGTCAAACGCACCTGATGAACAGTCGGTTTCATGGCTTTCAGTCGTTTTTCCAACTCCGTCAGTTGCTCGACCGAATGGATGTTATCGACCGTCAGGGTCAAAGATCCCAGAAACTCGGCCTGCTCACGATATGGTGCGGAATACAATCGCAACAGTTCGGAAAAAGTGTCTTCAAAGTACCCTTGTTCCGGTTCCTCACGGGTCTCCCCCTGTAACAAGCTGATTCCGCTGCGATCAAACAATTGCCATTTATAGCGTTCGGCACCGCTGATGGACGCCACCACCTGAAAGCTCAACAAATAACGGGCATCACTGGATTGTAAAATGTCAGCCACCCGTTGGTTGGAACCATCCGCATCCGGATAAACCCAATTAGTCGCATATTGCGGCGTTTCAATCGGCAACCCCAGTTGTAAGGCGGTATTACGGTAATTCAGTTTCGGTAAATAATCCAATGTCTCGCCGGTTAGCTTGACCAGGGTTCCGGCAATCAATTGCGACCCCATGACCAGCGTCGTCGGACGATTCGCCATCGGCCAAATCACCAGCCCCTGTTGCTGGAAATAACGGTAAAAGCGCTGTTGGTCAAACTCGAACACCAACCAGTTGCCGACCTTGACCCCTTCCTGTTCATAAGATTCATAGCGATAACTTTTCAACCAAGCCTTCGGCGATTGAACAAACGTCTCGGCTTCGGGTTGCGATAAAAAACTTGGATTGCCCGTCAAACGAATCAGTTCGATTCGAATCGCCTTCAATAAACTCTCGTCCAACGTCTGCTGAGCGCTTTTATCCGTCGCGTCATCCAACTGTAGCATTCGAACTTCAAACAAATCCGATTGCTCACCGGCATAACCGGAAGCGGCGAAGGTCATTAAAATAAAAAATACCGCCGAGACAAAACTTCTCATATTTACCTCATGATTTTTGGTTACAATATGTTATCCGATTTTGCGGTAAAACTCTGGTAAATTCGTCACAAGATTTCAGGTGTCGAATGCTTGCGAAGGTGCAAGTCACTCGCCGGGTTCACCGAAATTTACACAAACTTTATTCAACAGCAGTTTTAATCAAACCTATGACAACACAAAAGCCATCCATTAGCTATAAAGACGCCGGTGTCGACATTGATGCGGGTAACGCCCTAGTTGAAGCCATTAAACCGATTGCCAAAGCCACCTCCAGACCGGAAGTCTCCACCTCCCTCGGTGGGTTCGGGGCTTTGTTCGAGCTACCGATGGACAAATACAAGAACCCATTGCTGGTCTCCGGAACCGACGGCGTCGGCACCAAACTGCGTTTGGCCATTGAAAGCGGCAAACACGACCAAGTCGGCATCGACCTGGTGGCCATGTGTGTCAACGATTTGATTGTGCAAGGCGCCGAACCACTGTTCTTCCTAGACTATTACGCCACCGGCAAACTGGACATCTACACCGCACGCGATGTCGTCGCCGGTATCGGGGAAGGCTGCCAGCAATCCGGTTGTGCCTTAATCGGCGGTGAAACCGCCGAAATGCCCGGCATGTACCCGGACGGCGACTACGACCTGGCCGGCTTCTGTGTCGGTATCGTCGAAAAAGCGGACTTGATTGACGGACGCAAGGTCAAAGCCGGCGACGTTTTGCTCGGTTTGGCGTCTTCCGGACCGCACTCCAACGGTTACTCTTTGATTCGCAAGATCATCGACGTCAACGCAGCGGATCTGTCACAGGACTGTGGTGGACAACCGTTAATCGATGCTTTGATGGCTCCGACACGCATTTACGTCAAACCGATTCTGGAGCTGATGAAACACATTGATATCCACGCCATTTCACACATCACCGGTGGCGGTTTGCTGGAAAATCTGCCGCGCGTCATGCCGGAAAATACCCAGGCCAAGATTGACACCCAGAGCTGGGAGCGCCCAGCCGTATTCGACTGGATTCAGGAAAAAGGCAATGTCGACTTCCATGAAATGCACCGTACTTTGAACTGCGGCATCGGCTTGGTCGTCGTCGTCAGTGCCGACGACAAACAGAAAGCCATCGACACCTTAACCGCGCAAGGTGAAACCGTTTCCGTCATCGGCACCATTGAAGCCAGCGACTCGGAAACGCCTGTCGTCGAGCTGGCATAATCGCCACCCCGAAAGCCGCTTCGACCGGTTTTCGGGCCATGCTTTCATCACGTCTGTCACCGAAACCTTTTATGACATCAAAAATGCGCATTGCGGTTCTCATTTCCGGTACCGGCTCCAATCTGCAAGCCTTGATTGACCGTGCGCCGGATTCCGATTACGAAATCGCGCTCGTTTTGTCCAACCGCCCCCAAGCCGTCGGTCTGCAAAAAGCCCAAGCCGCTGGAATCCCAACCGTCATCATCGACCACACCGAGTACGACTCCCGGGAAAGTTTCGACCAGGCGATGATTGAAGCCCTTGATGCCCAGCAAATCGACGGCATTATTCTGGCCGGATTCATGCGCATTCTGACACCGGCGTTCACCTTGCATTACCTGGGACGCATGCTCAACATCCACCCTTCCTTGTTGCCGAAATACCCAGGCCTGAACACGCACCAACGCGCACTGGATGCGCAGGATGCCGAACACGGCCTCAGTATCCATTTCGTCACTCCGGAACTGGACGGCGGCCCGGTCATTCTGCAAGCCAAAGTCCCCGTGGAAGCCGGTGACACGGCCGAGAGCCTGCAAAAAAAGGTACAAATCCAGGAACACATCGCGTATCCTTTAGTCACCAACTGGTTGGCACAAGGCCGTATTCAGTTACAAAACAACCAGGCCTGCTACCAAGACCAAACCTTGCAGGTACCGCTACAATTGACCGAGCTAGAGCTATGAATTCATTGTCCTTTTTGGCGACCCGAACCCTATTCGCTGCCGTATTATTGCTCCCCTTCACGTCGCAGGCCGCACAAATTCCAAGCTTTAAAGCGACCTTCGACATCTGGGTACTCGGCTTTAAAATCGGCCAAGCCCATCAGGAAATGAACTGCCAAAACGGCGACTGCCACCTGTCCAGCGAAGCCATTCCGCCAGGCTGGGCCAAAGCGTTCATCAACGAATCGGCCATCGAAAAAATTCACCTCAAGCAGAGTGACGAAGATTTCAAATGGCTGGAATACAAAAAATTCCTGACCCGAGAATACGACGACCGTACCGAAAAGAAAACCTATACGCTGATTCGCCGCGAAGACCTTGATAAAGTCGAATATGTCGAAGATAAAAAGTTCTGGCCGAATCAAAAACAGATTTACGACGTCATTTCCATGGCTTACGGCATCCAATACCAAGTGATAAACCAACGCCCGATTGACAACATTTATTTGCAGGACGATAAAATCCAGCAGAAAATCACTTTCAGCACCATCAACGAATCGGATGAAATCGACCTCCCGTTTGAAGAAGCGGTACAAACAAAACTTTTTGCCTTCCATAATGGTAAAATTGAAGCAGAACTCTGGCTCTTGCCCGAACTTAATTATTTCCCGGCCCGCATCGTGATTCTCAACAAAGACGAAGACCGAAAAATTGAGCTGGAATTGAATCATAAGCCGACATTCAAATGAAACTTAGCGACAGAGACATCATCCAACACCTGAAAATTGGCAAAATCGGCATCGATCCGATGCCGGATCAAAACAAGATCAAAGGCATCAGCGTCGATTTACGATTGGCGAACAAGTTCCGCGTCTTCAACGACCACACCGCTCCTTTCATCGATTTGAGCGGCGCGTCGGACGAAATGCAACAACTCATGGACAAAGTCATGGGTGACGAAGTCGTGATTGACGATGGGCAGGCTTTCTTCCTGCATCCAGGCGAGCTGGCACTGGCCTCGACATACGAATCCGTCTCCATTCCGGACGACCTGGTCGGCTGGTTGGATGGCCGTTCCAGTTTGGCACGCCTAGGATTGATGGTGCACGTCACGGCACATCGCATCGACCCGGGCTGGGAAGGCCAAATCGTATTGGAAATCTTCAACAGCGGCAAACTGCCATTGGCACTGCGCCCCGGCATGGACATTTGCGCCATCAACTTCGAAACCCTGTCCAGCGCGGCCATTAAGCCCTACAATAAACGCGCGGATGCGAAATACCGCAATCAGCAAGGGCCAACGGCCAGCCGCATCACACAAGACCAAGTCGCCCAACAGGACGAGCGTCAACTGGACTTGCTCTCCTGACCTTGAATCCCAAGGTTTTGTCACCACTCAATAAGGTTCAAACCAAAACGCATTTATCGGAAATCGGCCAGGCCTGGTTGGTTTCGGCATAATGACGGAAGGAATACGACATGAACATTCTGAATAAACTCTTCGGCAACAATTTAACGGATGAACAACGTGACGCCATTGCTCAAGCCATCGACTCGGTGACGCTACCCGGCATCGACAGTGAGGCGTTGAATTCGAATGCATTGGAAGCCGCTCAGTTGAAAAAAACACACCTGACACTGGCATTAGCGCTACCGTTTCCGGGCAAAAGCCTGTGGCCGGCCATTGAGCAACAACTGCAGCACGCCTTATTACAGCAAGACACCTTTGAGACGGTTGAAATAACCTTTACCACCGACATCAAGGCCCACGCCGTTCAAGGCGGCACCCAACCGCTTAAAAACGTCAAGAACATCATCGCCGTGGCCTCGGGGAAAGGTGGTGTCGGAAAATCCACCACCAGCGTCAACCTGGCCTTGGCACTGCAACAGGAAGGTGCACAGGTCGGCCTGCTGGACGCCGACATTTACGGCCCAAGCATTCCGACCATGCTCGGCGTACACCAAAAACCGGAAACTAAAGACGGCAAAAGCATGGAACCCTTATCCGCTTACGGCCTGCAACTGATGTCCATCGGCTTTCTCATCAACCCGGACGACCCGATGATTTGGCGCGGCCCGATCGTCACCTCGACCCTGACCCAGCTGCTGAACGAAACCAACTGGCAGAGCTTGGATTACCTGATTATCGATTTACCACCCGGCACGGGCGATGTGCAGCTGACCCTTTCCCAGCAGATTCCGGTGACTGGTTCGGTGATTGTCACCACACCGCAGGAAGTCGCGCTGATTGATGCCCGCAAAGGCTTGAGAATGTTTGAAAAGGTCAACATCCCGGTGCTGGGTGTCGTGGAGAATATGAGCACGCATGTGTGTAGCCAATGCGGTCATGAAGAAGCCATTTTCGGTGAAAACGGCGGCCAGAAACTGGCAGATCAATTCAAGGTACCTTTCTTAGGCGCCCTGCCATTGGACAGCCAAATCCGCGCGCAATCCGACCTAGGCGCACCGACCGTGGCCGCCATGCCGACCAGTGGTGCGGCGCAAAAATACCACGACATTGCGCACCAGGTCAGTGCGCAAATCGCCACCAAACGACGCGATTATGCTTCGGCCTTCCCGAATATCGTGGTGGAAAACAGCTAGGTCCTACGCTCATTCCGAAACATCCGCAGCCGATGGCTCGAGTCGGGGAAAAACCAAAATAAAACTGGTACCGGCCTCCGCGGAAGAGGTCACTTCAATTTTCCCCTGACAGGCGTCCATAAAATTCGCCACCGAGTGCAATCCATGGCCGGTGCCTTTCGACTTGGTGGTGAACCCGAAATGAAACACCCGGTTCAGGTTTTCTTCCGCAATCCCGTCGCCGGAATCATGCACAATCAAACGGGTTTCCGATGCGTCCTGAAAGGTCTGTAACGTAATCAAGCGTTCCGGCTTGGCCGACACTTCGATCGCTTCCACCGCATTTTTCACCAAATTCAACAAGACCTGAAACAATTGGTTTCGCGACACTCGCAGAAAAATCGATGTATTGGTGTCCAGCACTTGGATACGAATGCCCTTTTCCGCCAACAAGGCCTGGTTGGATTTCACCAATTCCTGAATGAGGTTATACAGGTTGACCGATTCGGTATATTGACTGGCCGCCAACCCTTGTTGCTGTCGGTTGACTGAAGCAATCATCTGCTCCAGATCATGCTTTAAAACCGAAGACGTCGGCTGAAAACATTGCCCTTTCAAGTAACCGACATTTTCATCCAACGCGGTTAAAAAGGCCGTGACCTCTTCCGAAAGTGCATCCGCATGCTGCGAAATCCACTGCGCCAAATCCGTCTGCATCTCCCCCAATTGCTGAACCCCGCGGTCCATTTCCGCCTGACTCGCGTTCATGCTGTTCAGCGTGTTCCCAAGATCATGAATCAATTCACTTTTGGCGCGCAACAGGCCTTCCTGGTAAGTGCCAAACTGTTGTTGTCGGTCATACTGTTTGCGCTCAGAGATGTCTTTCGCCACATAAAAAAACGTTTCCACGTGATTCTGTGTTTGCTTTTTTACCTGCGCAAATGCCCAACGCTGCTGGCCTGAAGCGTCAAAATAACGGGTCTCACCCACAAAATCCTCGGCAAACAAGCCGTCTCCATTTTCGTCATTCGACCAAAGCACGACCTCATGGATCGAACGGCCCAAAACCTTGGCAAACTCCCAACCGGTTTCCGTTGAAAAGTGTTGATTGATGGCTAAAATTTTGCCATTGGCATCGAACTGCACCACACTCAAGAGACTATTGAACAGTGCATTTTGTTGGCGATATTGCGCCAGCGTTTGCCTTGCTTCATCCTGGACTTCCGCCATCAAACCGCGTTGCCGTGACAACATCAACACCTGCTCGATTATCTGATTTCTGAAATGAACCGGTAAGGACTTCTGAAACCAGATAACCTGGTTATCCGTCGCGTCTTGATAAATGCGGAACTGCTCTTCATTCAAACTCGAAAAGTCGATGACGAAATAGGTAGACCGACTCAACTCATGCAGTCGTTTCAGCAATGAAAAATGATTTTCATCGGTCAGAAGACAGCCATCCAGGAACACCATAAGGGGCGGTGTTTCTTCGAGCTGGCCTTTCACCAGCTTGGCGATGACATCGGCCAACGCATCACAAAACACCGTGTCACGATGAAAACGCGATTCGAAATAAGATCGATACTCGGGATCCGAGCTCAAAACCAATGCCTGACCAGCAGGGTTCATTCGGTCACCACATGGAAAGGAAAACGCAACCGAATCGTGGCGCCCAGCCCCTTGCCTTCACTCTGGAAATCCATGTCGCCGCCCACCTCATCAATGAAGAATCGCACCAGACTCAATCCAACACCGGCATGCCCTGTTTTCGATGAAAACCCGGCTTCGAAAATCTTTTTCATATCGGACGGCATCACACCAATGCCATTATCCGACAGCAGCACTTCCGCTTGTCCATCGACCTCAGAAAACGTCAACCGGATGTCGCCTTGATAGCTGTTTTGCACCAAAGCTTGTGAAAACACCGCCTCCAACGCATTACGTACAACCATGGTCAGCACCAACACCAACTGGTTATAGGGCAAATGGAAGGTCAAATCCTTGGATGCCTGATAGTCGACATGAAACCGTATATTATCGGGCAGTTGATTCAGCTCCGGAATCAAACTCAAGGTATGATTGGTCATATCGCCGAGTGAAAAAACCGACACCTTGTCGGATGCCAACGCCAAACGCTGCAGGGAGCGCACCATTTGCGAAAGCTGTTGCGCCTCCACAAAAATGGTGTGCGTGACATCGTCATAAGTCGCCTTCTGCTGAGGCGCCACATCGAATTGTGTATTGAGGTAGGACACCAGACCGGATTGTGCGTTGACCTTATCCGCCAACACCGCCAACAAACCGTTTGAGGCTTCGAACATCGACGCCTCGAACAGATTTAACTTCACCTTTTCTTCAAGCGTATGTTTAAGCTTTTCCAACGCTCGGTCTTTTTGCCAGGAACGCACGAAATTACGCGCAATTTGTTCGACTTCTTCGGCTTGAAAGGGTTTTCGAACAAACAACACATTCTCTTCGATTTCATCGGCGATGAGCTTCAGATCAACGTCCGAATAGGCCGTCACTATGACAATGTAAATGCGCTCATCCAGCGCGCGCAACCGCTTGGCGGTTTCCAAACCATTCAAACCCGGCGGCATTCGCATATCGATAAACGCCAGTTTGATGGGATCTCCGACCGCTAACGCCGCCGTCACCAATTCGATGGCTTCTTCTCCCTGCGAGGCCGTCACCACCGAAAACGGAAACGGTTTGGACTCGCTCGCTTCCCTGTCAGGCACTTTGTCGAGAAAACGTTTTAACGAAAACCCGCTCGAGACATTCGGCACAAAGATATTCATGTAGGCTTGAATTTGCCGACTGTCGTCGTCGACGACCAGAATCTTATCTTCCGCCATCGCGTCGCTCCCATTCATAAACCGCTTCCACTCTCGCTCCGCCGTCGTCGAATTGAAAATCCGAACACAGGAATCGCACAATGGTGATGCCCCGGCCGGAGAAAATTTCACTGGAGGTTTGCGTTGTCACGTCCTGAGCCCGGCCGGGGCCGTCATGCGACACCAGGATGCGCAAACGCCCTTTACTGTCCGACAAGGCTTCATGCTGAATATCAACCATCAAACGCCCTTCGGATAAGGTTTCCAGCGCTTTTTGCTTGGCTTCCGCAAACGCTAAAAAACCGTTCGACTGCTGCTTGATACAGGAATCCAACTGCAAGATCCCATGTTCAAGTGCGTTGTTGTACAGTTCGGACAAGATGATAAAGATATCTTCTTTATAGGGCGTGATGGGTTGCATACCGATAATGGCATCGACAATCGACTCGATCGGGTGCGGATTACACCGCAGGTTAGCGGCGGAAAACACATAATTCAACGACCAATCGGATGGTGGAGGAATGCGCTCCAACACGGCCGACGCAATCATCTGGTTTGGCTGCATCAGAATGTCGGCCAAGCTTAGCTTGATAATGCTGACGTCGTCATTAAACACACAACCATGACAAAAGTCCTGTGCCGCATCCACCAGTCTGCCGATATCATAATGAGAGGTTTGCAAGGATTCGACCAAACGCGGCACACCAAACATCTCTTTACCATCGTCCATCGCTTCAACGATGCCATCGGTATAACAGATGAAATGCTCGCTCCCCGTCACATCCACCTTGGTAAAATCCACATCCAACTCAAAACTGTCCAGGACGCCAAGCGGAACCGAACTGGATTCAAACAATGCATACTCGCCACTGGCTTCATTCAACATCACCACCGGCTGCATACCCGCATTAAACAAACTGACCGAACGCCGTTTCGGGAACACTTTCACCGCGACACAGCTGAAAAAGATATGCGCCGGCAAAATCGTTTTTAATTTATCGTTGATTACGAAAATGATCTCTTTAAGCGTGCGGCCCTTCTTCACCATGGAATAAAAGACTTCGGCCACCGGAATCGCGCCGATAGCCGCCGGCAATCCGTGCCCGGTAAAATCGCCCAGCAACGTAATCACATTCCCGGCCGGCGTAATCGTCGACAGGAAAACATCACCGTTAAAAATCGACGCCGGTGACACATGCGCTTCCAGGCCTGGCACTTCTTGGCGCGGGCCATGTACAAACTTCTCAAAAATACGTTCGGCGGATTTGTGCTCCAGCGCCAAACTCATGTGCAAGGAAGACACCATCTCCTTGGATTGTTTCAAATCGTCGTAGAAGTTGACGTTTCGCAACAACGACGCGATCTTGGCCAACAACAGTTCTTCCGGATAAGGTTTCTGCAGGAAGTCGTCGGCACCGACGGATAAGATGCGTTGGATACTGTCGGGTTTGAAAGCATTCGTGACCACGAACACCGGTGCAAAGGTTTCTTTCGCCAACAACTTGATGCGTTGAACCAAGTCGGCACCGGACAAGACCGGCAATTTGATTTCCGTGATGACCAGGTTCGGTCGATGGTGTTCGTAGGATTCCAGCGCTTCAAGGCCGTCACCGGCCTCAAAAACTTGATACCCTTGCTTTTCAAGGGTCAGTCGAAGATAAAGTCGATTGGATTTGGAAGGGTCTACAATCAGAATGGAAGCCATGCAACCGCGGCTCCACAAATATCAGGATGAAATGGTGAAGAGCTGATCGAATTTCGCCACTTTCAGAATTTTCATGACTTCTTCATTCACGTTGACGAACTCGATTTTCGATGACTGTCCGCCCAGTTTTTCACGCAGCAACAGCAGCATCCCCAAAGCCGAGCTGTCCATATAGCTCGCCTTGGAAAGGTCAATGACAAACTTAGATGCACTGTTCAAGTTATCGTTCAATGTCTTATTGAACGCATCGTAACAACCGATATCAAAATTGCCTTCGACCATAATGGTCACGACGCCGGCCGACACTTGACTCGTTAAACTCATTGACCTACCCCCTCAGGAATTCTTTCGTGCTACCGAACGGCAGCCAAGTATTGCTTCATATTCTATGCCCATACCGTCATCTTAAACAGGCATTGCAAACGGCGCAATACCTGCAAATTTTTAACGGGAATGTACAGGATTGTAACATTGATTATCCGTATAAGTTGACGCTTATTTCATAAAATTTATGAATGCCGATGAATTAATTCTAATAAACATTTCACCCCTGTCACGAATTTTTTTGAAAAAAATGTTACCCTGCCGTTTTTCATGAAAAATATTCACTGTAAATTGCGGTTTTTCGAGCGGATAGCCCACCCAAAAACATCAAAAACGCTTATAATTGACCGATTAATTTTTGAGAACCCAGAGTGAGAAAATGAGTCATCGAAGAAAAATATTAATCACCAGTGCTTTGCCTTACGCCAACGGTCCGATCCACTTGGGCCACCTTGTCGAATACATCCAAACCGACATATGGGCGCGCTTTCAAAAAATGCGCGGCAACGAGTGTTATTATGTTTGCGCCGATGACGCCCACGGCACCCCGATCATGCTACGCGCTCAAGCCGAAGGCATCACACCGGAAGAACTGATTGCTCGTGTTTCGGAAGAGCACCAAGCCGACTTCGCCGGGTTCAACATCCAGTTCGACCATTATCACAGTACCAATTCGCCGGAAAACAAGCATTTCGCCAGCTACATTTACAATCAGCTGAACGACAAAGGCCACATTTCCCGCAAGACCATCAAACAGTTCTACGACCCGGAAAAAGAAATGTTCCTGCCGGACCGTTTCATCAAAGGCACCTGTCCGAAATGTAAGGCTGAAGACCAATACGGCGACAACTGTGAAGCCTGCGGCGCGACCTATTCCCCGACGGAACTCATCGACCCGAAATCCGCCGTCTCCGGCGCCACTCCGGTGGAAAAAGAAACCGATCACCTTTTCTTCGAGCTGTCTCACTTCGAGAAAATGCTCAAAGACTGGACGCACCACGGTCACCTGCAAACCCAAATCGCCAACAAGTTGGACGAATGGTTTGAATCCGGCCTGCGTGCCTGGGACATTTCCCGTGACGCGCCCTACTTCGGCTTTGAGATTCCCGGCGAAAAAGACAAATACTTCTATGTCTGGCTGGATGCGCCCGTGGGCTACATGGCCAGCTTCAAGGCCCTGTGCGATGCCAAAGGCATTGATTTCGACGCTTTCTGGCAAGCCGACTCCGACGCCGAGCTGTACCACTTCATCGGTAAAGACATCATTTACTTCCATGCCCTTTTCTGGCCGGCGATGCTGTCCGGTGCCGGTTTCCGGACGCCGAATGCCATTTATTCGCACGGCTTTCTCACCGTGGACGGACAAAAAATGTCCAAGTCCCGCGGCACCTTCATTATGGCCAACACCTACTTGAAGCACTTAAACCCGGAATACCTGCGTTACTACTTCGCCGCCAAACTGAACAGCCGAATCGACGACATTGACCTGAGTCTGGAAGACTTCGCCCAGCGCGTCAATTCCGACCTGGTGGGTAAAGTGGTGAACATTGCCAGCCGTTGCGCCGGTTTCGTGGTCAAAAAATTCGATGGCCAACTCAGCCAGGCCTGGTCGGATTCCGCTAATGCGCTCTACACCTTTTTTGCCGATCAATCCGACGCGATTGCCGAGTTGTACGAAAAACGCGAATACGCCCAAGCCATGCGTGAAATCATGGCGCTGGCTGACAAAGCTAATGAGTACATCGACGAAACCGCACCTTGGGTCTTGGCCAAACAGGAAGGCAAAGAAGCCGAGTTGCACGAATCCGTCAGCCTTGGTATCAACCTGTTCCGCGTACTGATGACGTACTTGGCACCGGTTATTCCGGCCACCGCCGAACAAGCCGCCAGCTTCCTGAAATTGGACGGCTACCAGTGGGACGCCATCCAAACACCGTTGATGGACCATGAAATCACCAAGTTCAAAGCCTTGATGACCCGTGTCGACATGGACGCCATCGAAAAAATGATCGACGCCTCCAAGGAAGACTTGAAAGCGCAGCCGACTCAAGCGAAGGCCACATCGAACAAATCGGACAACCCAACCGACACACAAAACGGCTCCGATTCTCTCGACCCGTTGGCGGATGAAATCACATTTGACGACTTTGCTAAAATTGATTTACGCATAGCCAAAATTGTCAATGCCGAACAGGTACCGGAAGCCGACAAACTCATCAAATTGACGCTGGATATCGGCTTGGGCGAACGTCAGGTGTTCGCCGGCATCAAGTCCGCTTATCAGCCGGAAGACCTGGTCGGCAAGATGACGGTGATGGTCGCTAATTTGAAACCGCGCAAAATGCGTTTCGGTTTGTCGGAAGGCATGGTGCTGGCGGCCGGCCCGGGTGGCAAGGACTTATTCCTGCTGAATCCGGACGACGGTGCCACACCGGGTATGCGCGTCAAATAAACACACGGTCGAAATCGATCGAAAAACGGTCAGCTTAGCTTATGACAGAATACATTCTCATTCTTATCAGCACGGTTCTGGTCAACAATTTTGTTCTGGTCAAATTCTTGGGGCTGTGCCCGTTCATGGGCGTGTCCAAGAAAACCGATGCCGCTTTGGGAATGGGCTTGGCCACCACCTTTGTCATGACGCTGTCGTCCGTTTTGAGTTACCTCATCAACACCTATCTGTTGGTGCCGTTCGGGCTGGAGTTTCTGCAAACCATCGGCTTCATTCTCGCCATCGCCGCCGTGGTCGGTTTCACGGAAATGGCCATCCACAAAACTAGTCCGGTGCTTTACCAGGTGCTGGGCATTTACATTCCGCTCATCACCACCAACTGTGCCGTACTGGGTGTGGCGCTACTGAACGTCGGCGAACGCCATAACTTTTTGGAATCGGCCTTTTACGGTTTCGGCGCCGCCGTCGGGTTTACCCTGGTAATGGTTCTGTTTTCGTCGATTCGTGAGCGCATCGCTTTCGCCGACGTGCCCAAACCGTTTCAGGGCGCGCCGATTGCCTTAATCACCGCCGGCTTGATGTCGATGGCCTTTATGGGATTCGGTGGTTTGGTCAAATGATAAGCGCGTTGCTGATTTTTCTAGGTCTGGCCATTCTGTTCGGCCTGCTGCTGGGGTATGCCGCCATTCGCTTCAAGGTGGAAGGCAACCCGGTCGCCGAACAAATCGACCGCGTCTTACCGCAAACCCAGTGCGGGCAGTGCGGTTTCCCAGGCTGCAAACCTTATGCCGAAGCCTTGGCTAATGGCGAATCGGAGGTCAATCTTTGTGTGCCCGGCGGGCATGAAGTGATGATTCAAATCGCCGAGATCACTCACCGCGAACCCAAAGAAATGGAAGCCGAACCGGAAGAAATCGACACCAAAATCATCGCCAAAATCGACGAAGACCTTTGCATTGGCTGTGTGCATTGCATCAAAGCCTGTCCGGTGGACGCCATTGTCGGCGCCACCAAAATGATGCACACCGTCATCGAAAGCGAATGCACCGGTTGCGAAAAATGCGTACCGGTCTGCCCGGTCGATTGCATCGACATGATTCCGGAAGAACCGACGCCGCAAACCTGGGCTTGGCCGGAACCGGCGCGTTCCGAAGAACCCTTGATTCAAACCCTCGGTCAGAAGGCATAAACCGATGACGGCCGAAACCTTGAACTTCACGACGCTCAAAAACGCCAGCCTACGGCTGTTATCCAAGCTGTATCCAATGGCCAAACGCGGGCTCTATCGTTTTCACGGCGGTGTCTTCCCGCGTTACAACAAATCCATGTCGTTGCGTCATCCACTCAAGCCGGTTTACATTCCAAAAACCTTGGTCTTGCCGTTGCAACAACACGTCGGGGTCGTGACGGAAGCCCAGGTTCAAGTCGGCGACCGCGTCCTCAAAAATCAATTATTGGCCGACACCGAAAAAGGCTTAGCCGCACCGATTCACGCGCCGACGTCCGGCACCATTACCGCCATTGAAGACCGCGTACTTCCGCACGCTTCCGGTCTCAACGGACAGTGTTTGGTCATCGAAACCGACGGCCAGGATGAATCTATCGACAACGCGCTGCAAGTGGACGGATCCCGTCCGCAAACACCCGACGAGCTCAAAGCATTGGTCCATCGTGCCGGCATTGTCGGCATGGGCGGTGCCGGTTTCCCAACATTCGCTAAAATCCCATCGCAGCGCGGTCAGATTCAATACCTGCTGATCAACGGCGCCGAGTGCGAACCGTTCATCACCTGCGATGACGTTTTGATGCAGACCCAGCCCGAAAATATCATTCAAGGCGCTTTGATGGTCGCCGAGGCACTGGGTGTCGAACAAATTATCTGCGGCATCGAAGACAACAAAGCGCAAGCGATTCAGGCCATGCAAAAAGCAGCCAACGGCACCAACGGCACCGATGTCCAAATCGAGACCGTCGCCACCGTTTACCCGATGGGCAGTCAGGTACAGCTGACCCAGGAACTCACCGGTGTGGAATTACCCGCCAATACCCACGCGGTGGACGCCGGTATCCTAATGATGAACGTCGCAACCTTCGCCGCCATTCACGACGCCGTGACCCACGGCAATCCGCTGATCAGTCGCTTGGTCACCGTTTCCGGCGAAGGCCTACAAGACCCTTTCAATATCGAAGCCCTGCTCGGCTCCTCGTTTGAAGAACTGGCTCAGCTCGCGCAGCCCAAACACCCGCTCGATTATCCCCTGATTCAAGGCGGACCGATGATGGGCATTGCCATGAAATCCAATCAAGTGCCGGTCATCAAAACCACCAACTGCATTCTCGCCAACCCGCCGCAACCGATGGAAGAAGCCCTGCCCTGCATCCGTTGTGGCGAATGCATGGATGCCTGCCCGGTCAACTTGTTGCCGCAACAAATGTACTGGCACAGCCGAAGCCATGAGTTCGATAAAGTCGAAAAACTCAAAGTGTTCGATTGCATTGAATGCGGTTGCTGCAGCTTCGTTTGCCCCAGCCAGATTCCGCTGGTGCAGTATTACCGATTCGCAAAATCCGAAATCAAAAAAATCAAACAGGAAGAACAAGCGGCGGAACTGGCCAAGCAACGCCACGAGTTCAAGCTTGCGCGTTTGGAGCGCGAAAAACAGGAACGTGATGCCCGCTTGAAAGCTAAAAAAGAAGCCGTGAAGAAAAAAGCCGCTGCGGAACAGGCCGAGGCCAACACGTCCAGCGCATCCGTGGCCAAAAAACCGGCTTCCGCCGCAGCGGCGGCACAAGCGGCCGCGCGTGCTCGCCAAAAATCGGCTGAAAAAGACAGCGGGACCGCCCCGAAACTGTCCGCGCGTGAAAAAGCCATTGCCGCCGCGAAAAAACGTACGGAAGCCGCTGAAAAGCAAGCCGAATCCCAATCGGCGGAACCGAAGAAGAAATCGGACTCCAAACCCGATCCAAAAGCCGCCGCCATGGCCGCGGCTAAAAAACGAGCGGCGGCCAAAGCGGCAGCTCAAAACTCAACCAACAGCACATCTGACAGCGCCTCCAAACCGGAAGCACAAACGGACAGCCAACCGTCTGCCGCCGACAAGCGCAAAGCCGCGATGGAAGCGGCTCAAAAACGGGCTCAGGCCAAAAAAGCCAATGAGCCAAAACCGAAAACAGAAACGGCTGACGCCCCCAAAGACACCCCGAAAAGCGCCGACGGGCAAGCGCCCATTCAAGACAAACGCCAGGCGGCGATGGCGGTCGCGAAAAAACGCGCCCAAGCCAAACAGAAGGCGCAAGCCGCCGGACCTCAAGAAACGGAACAAGCGGAAAACCCGGTCACCGAAACGCCGAAAAACGACACTACAGAGACGCCGGACGCGAAACGAAAAGCCGCCATGGCCGCCGCAAAAGCCAAGGCGGCAGCACGCGCGGCCCAAAAACGTCAAGCCGACAACGCAAATAACACAAGCGACTCGGCCACTCACCAAACCGATAAGGACGGACACTGAAGATGACTCCGACAACGTCACCATTCGCCCATAATGCCAGCAGCGTACGCAAGCTGATGATGCAGGTGCAAATCGCTGCCATTCCGGCCCTGTTGGCGCACATCTACTTTTTCGGTTACGGCATCACCATTCAATGGGGCTTGGCGGTTCTGACACTCATCATCACCGAGTACGCCCTGCTGAAATTACGCGGCCGCCCGGTGATGCCATACCTGACCGATTTAAGCGGCGTCATCACTGTCACCGGTCTGGTCTTCTGCATTCCGCCGGAATCGCCTTGGTGGGTCATTGTTTCTGGCGTCATTTTCGCGCTGGTCTTCGGCAAGCACCTGTACGGCGGGCTTGGCTATAACCCGTTCAACCCAGCCATGCTGGGCTATGCTTTTGTATTGATTTCCTTCCCGGCGGAACTGACGCAATGGACCTTGCCGTCGGACGTTTCCGGCCACCATATCGGCTTTATGGAATCCTTCCAGATGATTTTCACCGGCCACACGCCCAACGACTTAGGGCTGGACCAAATCACCGGCGCCACGCCGTTGGATCAGGTTAAAACTGCGCTGACACAAGGCACGCCGGTGTTCGCCTCGCTCGACAGCGCCAATTTCAATGACAATCAGATTCCGTATGGCTGGGCGTCCATCAATATCGCCTTCCTGATTGGCGGTTTGTGGATGCTGTATTCACGCGCGATTCGTTGGCAATATCCGGTCGGTTTTTTGGGTGCCTTGGCCGGCGTCGCCTTTGTATTCCACAGCCTGGACCCAAGCCAATACGCACCGGTGAGCTTTCACCTGTTGTCCGGCGGCGTGATGCTCGCGGCGTTTTTCATCATCACCGATCCGGTCACCTCCAGTACCACGCCGATGGGTCGCTTTATCTACGCCATCGGCATCGGCTTGCTGGTGTACATAATCCGTAACTGGGGCGCTTATCCGGACGGCATCGCTTTCGCGATTTTGATTATGAACATGTTTGTACCGCTCATCGACCAATACACGCAACCGCGCGTGGTCGGCTACAAGAAATAACGCAACCTTAACGGAATAGGAAAACGCACGTGTCGGACACTGAAAACCAAACCGAAAACACGGAAACCCAACAATCCACCAGGCCTGGTCAAATGCTTTGGAAGCAAATGCTGCGTTCCGCGCTGATGTTGAGTCTGTTCACCCTGATTGGCGTCAGCCTGTTGCTGGTGGCGAAACTCCTGACCGACGAACCAATTCAGGAAGCGGAACGCGCCAACCTGCTGGCCACCGTCAACCAATTGCTGCCGACCGATGAATACGATAACGACCCCTTGCAGGATACCCTTCAAGTGCGCTCTCCGAAATATCTTGGCACGGACGCACCGGTCACCGTTTACCGCGCTCGCCAGAACGGCGAACCGGTGGCGGTCATTCTCACCACCGTCGCGCCGGACGGTTACAGCGGCGACATTAAAATCATGCTCGCCGTTTATCGTGACGGCCGCATCGCCGGGGTTCGCGTCTTGAAACACAAAGAAACGCCAGGCCTGGGCGATAAGATTGAATTACGGAAATCCAGCTGGATATTATCCTTCGACGGTCTTAAACTGAGAGAAGACAATGTCCCGATGTGGGCGGTGCGCAAAGACGGTGGTCACTTTGACCAGTTCACCGGCGCCACCATCACGCCGCGCGCCGTGATTAAAGCCGTCCGCAAGGCGCTGACGTTTGTCCAACAAAAAGGAGATGCTTTGTATGAGTGATGCGGCTGTTTCATCCCCAAACACCTTGTCCGACAAACTGGCCGATTACAAACACATCGCCCAAAACGGTCTTTGGAACAACAACCAGGCCTTGGTCGCCCTGCTCGGCCTTTGCCCGTTGCTGGCCGTCACTAACAACACCGTCAACGGCATCGGACTCGGTTTGGCAACCATGGCGGTTCTGGTCGTGTCCAACGTGCTGGTCTCCTTGATTCGCGACCATGTGTCCGACGAAATCCGCATTCCGGTGTTCATCGCCATCATCGCTTCGGCGGTGACCGTCATCGATCTGTTGATGGAAGCCTATCTGAACACCTTACACGGCATTCTGGGCATCTTCATTCCGCTGATTGTCACCAACTGCGCCATTCTCGGCCGCGCCGAAGCCTATGCCTCGAAAAACCCCATCGACAAATCGCTGGTGGATGCTTTTTTCATGGGCTTGGGCTTTGCACTGGTGCTGGTGGTGCTGGGCGCTTTACGGGAAATCATCGGCAACGGCACCCTATTCGACCAAATGGATTTGATGTTCGGTGAATCCGCCCAAGCCATGACGCTGCATTTCTCCGATAATTATCACCCGGTTTTGTTGGCGATTCTGCCGCCCGGTGCCTTTATCGGGCTGGGCTTGCTGGTGGCGCTGAAAAATGCGATTGAACAACGCCGCGCACAGAAAGCCCAAAACGCTTTGGGCGTACAGGTCGCCGTCAACCCACTGAAAGCTGACTGAAGCCGACTCAAACCGATTACAAAAGCAACCAATCCATCGAACTTTTTTAACCGACATTTGAACCATCCATGAACAAACAAAAGCGCCTTGAAATTTTCCAACGTCTGGCGGAAGCCATTCCCGAGCCGGAAACCGAACTCAATTATTCCAATCCTTTTGAACTGCTGATTGCGGTGATTTTATCGGCGCAGGCCACCGACAAAGGCGTCAATATCGCCACCGACAAACTCTTCCCGGTCGCCAACACGCCGGAAGCGATTTACGCCCTTGGCGAAGACGGCTTGAAGGAATACATCAAAACCATCGGCCTGTTCAATACCAAAGGCGCCAACATCATCAAAACCTGCAAAATGTTGATCGACCTACACAACTCGCAGGTGCCGGACAACCGTAAAGATTTGGAAGCCCTGCCGGGTGTGGGTCGCAAGACCGCCAATGTCGTGCTCAACACCGCATTTGGCCAACCGACCATGGCGGTGGACACCCATATTTTCCGCGTCTCCAACCGCACCAATATCGCACCCGGCAAAACCGTGCTGGAAGTGGAAAAGAAACTGCTCAAAAACGTGCCGAAAGAATACATCATCCCGGCGCACCACTTATTGATTCTGCACGGCCGTTACACCTGTACCGCGCGTAAACCGCGTTGCGGCGCCTGCTGTATTTACGACTTGTGTGAGTTCAAAGAAAAAACCGCTTAATTCGCTGTTGCATAAAACCGAATTCGACCAGTCCTGGTCAGTTTGGGTTTTTCGTTTGCCATCGCTTCACGGCTCGGCGTAAAATGGGATTAAGCCGATTAGAACGAGGAGCACACCATGGAAACCTCTGCGCACGACCTGAATGCCCTATTCGCACAATTGGGATTGGATAATTCGGATGACGCCATTGAAGCGTTTTTGAAAAAACAGCCACGCCTGTCTCAAGTCACGCTATTGCATGAAGCCAGTCTCTGGACACCGGCACAAGCGGCGTTTTTGAAAGAAGCGGTGGAAGACGATGCCGATTGGGTGGATGCAGTGAATCACCTCGACACCTTAATGCGGAAATAACGGTTTCGATAACCGCTTTATCGAATTCGCTCTATAACGCTCTATAAAATCGGGAACCAGGGTGAGCTTTCCACCTGCTCGTACAGGCGGCGAAAGTCTTTTTTCAGTTCGCTTTCCAGCCCTTTACGGCGTGCTTCCTGACAGCCCCCCAGTTTGTAGATTTCGGCATACAACGATTTTTTCATCGCCGATTCCGTATCGCGCGGGTCATCCGTCAGAAAACGCTTAATGAAGTTATTGACGGTCAGATTATACTTTTCAATAAACAGGCGGTTAACCTTAGCTTCGTTTTGCGACGCACTCACGCCCCGGCAACGTTGATTGAAAAAATCGTACTTCAACGCAGTTTCCACCAAGGCAATGTGCAGCGCCTCGCCTTTCAGTTCCGGTTCGGTCTCGGCGGATGCGGTACTCAAAGCAAACGCGCTCAAGACCCACAGCATCAATGCCCAGACAGGAATGAACGTCACGTTTTTCGAACCCTTTTTCAAGTCGTCGCACCTTCTATATTTCGAGAGTCCTTTGTTCAAGATCAAAAGACTCTTTGGTTTATTCGATAACGGAACTTTACCATAGAAGCGTGCGGACTACTATCTTACCCAATCGGCTCTTTGGTTTCTCCTAAGCCCCCAGCCAGAAGAAGACAGCGCCCGCCACATAAAGCCCGATACCGAAAGAGGTATGAGCCATCAGACTGCGAAAGCGGGTTTGAGTCGGCTGCGGCGTTTTGGCACCCATCACACCCAGGCCAAAAGCCGGCTGCATGACAAAGAACGGTACGATAACGGTTGCGATACCGAATAACAATGCGGGGAGCCAAGTCGGGTTTTGCAACCAGTCCGGCGAAATAATCCATAGAAAAATCCAGGCGAAAATCACACCAATCCCATAATGGGAGACCCAACCGACAACACACTCCAACGGCCGTTTTTCCGCCGTGGCGATACTCTCGTGCGCGAAGCGTCCGTTTCGCATATGACAAAGCCAGCGCCCCACAAAACAGTAATTCAAGGATGGTATCGCAAAAGCCCGTTTCACAAACAACGCCCACAAATCCATCACTAACGTGGCACCAACACCCAAAAACAATCCCGCCCAAACAAATCCTTCCAGACTCATACCTTGCCCTACCGATTTTTAAAAAGATTTAGCATAACGGGTGCTCGGTAAATAACCATCACTTGCGATTGAGATTCACATTGTTTTCTTTTTTATTCATTGTGAGGGGATAACGAGAAATAACGCAGACAGGATGCAGAAAGAAATGAATCAACCGGTAAAAGCTTTCGGTGAATCGAGATAGGCTTTTTCGGCGTCGGAGCTGGTACGCCCCAAAATCGCATTACGGTGCGGAAAACGACCGAACTGCCGAATCAATTCCCGATGGTGACGCGCGAACTTGAGGTTATCCGTTAGGCCCGCCGCCTCGAACAAACGGACCGATTCGTCTTGATCCGCCAAATCCTCACTGTGCATCAACGGCATATACAAAAACGCCCGCTTGGCGGGCGTCAGTTGTTGGTCCAGGCCTTTGGCGACGGCTTCTTTCGTCACCATGACGGCCTGCTGCTCGGTCGAGAAACTTTTCGATTCGCCCCGAAACATATTTAACGGGAACTGATCCAGCACAATGCACAATGCCAGACAACCTTCCGGGGAGTCCTGCCAACTGGTCAGTTCGCCGCCGGCCGCACTTTCCCACAAGCTTTCAAAACGGTCTCGGATGGTTTGGTCAATCGCCGGTGTAGACTGAAACCAATGCTCGGCCATACTCGGCGAATACCAAAAATCAATGACGTCTGCCGGTGTCATGAGAAAGTTCCCCTACTCGGGTTAGACTTTTTTCAAAACGCCGATCACAAACAACAGCACGATGGCGCCAATGGTCGCCGTAATGATGGAGCCAATCAAGCCGCCAGCCGTGATACCGAGCAAGCCGAACAAAAAGCCGCCGACAAAGGCCCCGATGATGCCGATGACCATATTCCCCAGCAAACCGAAACCGCCGCCTTTCATCACCAAACCGGCCAGCCAACCGGCAACGGCGCCAATCAACAAAAACACAATCAATGCTCCAAGTTCCATACCCACCTCATTTTTATTTTTGTTTAAATAGAAAGCTTTGCACGAGATGGATGCACGGATAAAAATGGCTAAAATTTTCCTGAATGTCGTTGAAAAACTGGCAAATAACTAGCTATTCGCTGTGTTTTCCGCCTAATTCAGAAAAATTTTATCTCATTTTTCTATCGCGCCCCACTCATGCAAAGCTCTCAAATAAAATAAATCCAGCGATTTCATTTAAGCAAAAATTCGCAGCGATGACTAGCTTTTCTTCTAGCGAACCAAACCACAAAACCACCAGGCCTGGCCATAATCCACATTTTCCAGTTTCAGCACTCAGGCATAAAAAAACCCGCAACAGCGGGCTTTTTAACAAATCACATAGGTAGGCCAAGTGTTAGCTGACGATGTCCAACAACTCCACGTCAAACACCAGCGTTTCATAAGGCCCGATGGCGCCGCCGGAACCTTGCGTGCCATACGCCAACTCATATGGAATGGTCAAACGCCACTTGGAACCGACCGGCATCATTTGCAAGGCTTCGGTCCAACCGGCAATCACGCGATTAACCGGGAATTCGGCCGGTTGACCACGCTCCACAGAACTGTCGAACACACTGCCGTCAATCAAAGTACCGTGATAATGGGTTGAAACCACCGATTCCGCACTTGGCTTCTCGCCATGGCCTTCCACCAGAATCTCATACTGCAAACCGGATTCGGTCACGGTCACACCGTCTTTTTTAGCATTTTCAGCCAGGAAGGCTTCGCCTTCGGCCGCAGCCTCTTTGGCGCGCTCGGCTGATTTGGCTTGCATCAGGTCATTGATTTCCTGAAAAGCTTCACGAAATTGCGCATCCGCAATCGGGCTGGCTTTGCCTTGCAAAGCGTCCATCAACCCTTGTGCCATGGCTTCCGCATTCAACCCTTCAAACGGGTCGGCGGCCAATTGGTCGCCAAACTGACGGCCCAAGCCGTAACTGACGATATCCGGTGTGGTGGTATAAGACATAATTCAATACTCAAGTTACTTATCAATAAAGGCAGGCATCATAGCATAAATCGCTCAAAAGCTGGGAATCGGTTACACTGAACCAGGCAGTAAAACCCGCTCACCACACAAAAGGAACCGCAATGGATTCATTGGATTATCAAGCGTTACTGGCACCCGCGCTGGCGGAAGCCCAAGCCGGTTTTGAGGAAGGCGGCGTGCCGGTCGGCGCGGCGTTATTCGACCAAAACGGTCAACTGCTCGGCAAAGGCCGAAACCGACGGGTGCAGGATGACGACCCGAGCGTTCACGGTGAAACCGCCGCCTTTCGCGATGCCGGACGCCAGCGTTGTTACCGCGACACCATTTTGGTCACCACGCTCGCGCCCTGCTGGTATTGCTCCGGTTTGATTCGCCAGTTCGGCATCGGCACCCTTGTCATCGGCGAAAACGCAAACTTTGAAGGCCATTTGGATTGGTTAAAAGAAGCCGGCGTCAAGGTCATTTTGCTCGACGACGAGCGTTGCAAACAGCTCATGGCGCGTTTCATCGAACAATCACCGGACATCTGGAACGAAGACATCGGCCAATGCGACCACTGACCCGGTGATAACGTTTTTCACCAGGCCTGGCCGTTTTAGCCATGACTGAAACCAAAAAAGCCACACATGAACCTTATCATGCGTGGCTTTTTTATTGAAACAACCGGAGCACAAAGCGACCGGTTGTTTTTACCGGATGGGTTTGCGCTTATTTATAAACCGCTTCGCCTTTAGTGGCTTTCAACATCCAGTCGTCTTTTTCCAGCACTTCCATCTGCTCGTCGGCGATAGCGGTGGTGACGCGGTCATCTTCTGCTTCGGCGGCTTCGGCCAGAGCTTTGAACGCTTTAATCCAGTGCGCCAGCATTGACTCCACATACGCCAGAACCGCTTTCTCGTCAAAACAGGTTTCCGTCAATGCCGGGAGCGTGCTCGCCGCTTTCAATTCATCCAAGTTCAACAATGGCAAAGCGCCTTTCTGCAGCAAACGCTCGGCCGCGTCGTCATACAGTTCCGACATACGCTCGTAATAGCCTTCCGTCATCTCGTGCATGGCTTTGAATCGCGTTCCCTGAACCAACCAGTGAATTTGGTGTAATTGTAGATAATAAGCGTGCGCATCCGCTTGGATGGTTTTTAGCTGACTGATAACAGACATATCCTTTTCTCCGTTACATTGCGTTATATTATATTAATTAGTCTTCGATTTAATCTTGACAGAAATCCGGCCAAACGACAAGCGATTCACGTCATAGTTAACACAAATAATTTTAATTATCATAATAGACTAAATTAAATGACGTTTGAGTTAGCTGTTTCAAAACCGTTGTTTAACGTTTCACCGCTACGGCCTGTGCCACATGGCCCAGTCCGGTGTGATTGGTGCCTTCCACAACATGGCGCTCCAGCTCCGATAAATGCCGAAAGGTCATTTGCGGCAATTCCTGTTCCAAAACGCTTTGCGATACCATCATTTCCGCCACTGGCGGTCCGCCGGTTTTATAAGACAATTGCAACGGAGTATAGCCTTCCACCAAAAACACGCCATTCGGCTTCAAAGCGGTTTGCACGCGGTGATACACATCCGCCCGTAATGCCGACGGCAAATGGCAGAAAATCGACACGATGCCGTCCCAGACTTCCTCTCCCAAATCAAAATGCGCCAAGTCGGCACAGACGGTTTCAATTTCCACTTGGTTTTCTTCGGCCAGCCGTTCGGCTTTTTGCAAGCCAACGTCGGATAAATCCACCGCCGTCACGTCATAGCCTAACTTGGCCAGAAAAACCGCATTGCGCCCTTCACCTTCCGCCAGGCACAACACTTTACCTTTCGGCAAATGGTGGACCTGTTCCCGTAAAAAATCATTCGGCTCGGTGCCGTAAACGTAGTGTTCCGTATCGTAAGTGTCGTTCCACATAATAACTTAATCATTCATTTGATATTGAAAATCATTTCATATTGGAAAGGATAACATTTTTGATAACATTTTTCTTCAAAGCACAAAATACTCAAATCACACATCGACCGCTAAGAAGCGGTTTTTAAGGTGGCCGGCAAGCCGCAATCGATTAAACGAATCCACTGGCTTTCGGGAATGCCGATTTGCTTGGCCGCGTCATAAAAAGCACGACACTGATCAGGGTCCGGCTTTGGCGAGCGCGCCAGAATCCATGCATAATCCAACGTCGGCCCCACCACCAAAACCATGCTGTAATCGTCCGTCAATTTAGCAATGTTATAACCGCCGTAAAACGGCCCGAAAAACGATACCTTTAAGCGACCGACATTTTCCGCGCCCACGAAATAGGCTTTTCCCACCGCCTCTTTCGGCTCGCCAGTCTCGGCATTAATCCCACGGTTAACCACTTTAACGCCACCATCTTCCCGCATGGAATAAGTGGCGCTCACATCCACCAGCCCCCGCTCAAAACTGTGATCCAACCGGGCGACCTCATACCATTTTCCTAAATAGCGCGATAAATCAAACCCCTGCACCGGTGTCACCTTATCCGGCACACTTGTGCAAGCGGCTTGCATCAACAACAAAACCAACAATGCGGTCCATTTTAAAAATGTCATAATGCCTCCTTCCTTCGATGCCCCATCAGGCGATACCAGCGCTTAGGCCGACTGCGATTTCATTACCCGATATTGCCAATACAACAAGCCATAGGCCACAACCGGCAGGAAAATATCCGTCCACAACACCACGCCCGCATTACCCGGCGCAAAATTATGGTGCGCGAAGATTTGATAAACATGACCCGCTGCAGCGCCCCAGGTGAAAAACGCCGGGCCGGTAATCGCCGCCGCTCGGAACGCCCACCCTTGGCGAAACGCCAGCACGCCCACAATGCCGAAGCCCAGGCTGGCAAAGCCCACTTCATATTGGAAGGGGCTGTTCGGCCAGCCGATGAAATGCGCCGCCATCTCCGCGAAAAACACATGAATCACAAAGTTGTATAAATAAGCGATGCCCACTGCGAACAGCATGAAATACGCAAACACCCGCTCCATCACCACCGTTTGGGTCAACGGTTGGGTTCGCGCATACAGCGCCAACGAGACTCCCGCACTCAATAACCCTAAAATAAAGGCCGTTAACGGGAAATTACTCAACGCCAATTTAATCAGTTCATCCATGCGATTCACCTGTCCCAATAAAAAAGTAAAATGGTTTCAAACCGTTTCAATGGATTATAGAAGAAATTGACAGGTAGGAAATAAACAATCGATAAAACGACCAGGCCTGGCCGTTTTGGCGTATTTCAACGGCTAAGGTTGTTTTACAGCAGCGTAAACAATTCGTCTTCGGAAAAACGCGATTTCGGCAACTGCGCATTGAAGTCGTCTTCGGCATGGAAGCCCAGTGCCACCACCGCCACGGCCGTAAGGCCTTGGCTTGGTAAATCGAATTCCTGATTCAACACCGCCAAATCCACGCCTTCAATCGGCACCGCATCAATACCCAGCATGCCCGCGCCCAACAACAGATTCCCGATGTTCAAATACACTTGTTTTTCCGTCCAGCAAGCGACGTCGTCCCATTCCTTGCGATGCAAATCGGCATAGAAGCCGCGCACTTTCAGCGCCATCTCTTTGGCTTCCGGTTTCGGGAAACGGCCGTCGGCGTCTTCCTGATCCGTCACCTTCTGCAAATACGCATCGGAAATATCGGTTTTGGCACAAAACAACACCACATGCGACGCATCCATAATTTTCGGATGATTCGCTGCATAAGCGCCTTCCGCGCCCTTCGCCAAACGCGCCTTGCCCTCCGCCGAATTCGCCAACACAAAATGCCAAGGCTGCGAATTCACCGACGACGGGCTCAAGCGCAATAACGCCTTCACTTGCTCAAACTGCTCGTCGGTCAAACGTTTCGTCGGGTCGAATTTCTTGGTTGCGTAACGGGTATTTAGGATGTCATTTAAATTCATATTGTCTCTCATCATCGTACAAACCCGCCAAGCATCTTGGCGGACTTTGAACGGGTTTTAAAGTTGTGTCGAATATTTTAATATGGATGGTCTGATAAACTGCGGTTTATTATTCTAGGGCGACGACACTCTCAGAGCAAGGAGACACCATGAGCATTACCCCTGAAGAACTTGAACGCATTATCGGTCACATGAATGACGATCACGGCGATGCTTTGGTACGCTATGCCCACGCCTTTGCCAACCGCAACGACGTCACCGCCGCCAAAATGGTTGACCTGACGGAAACGGAAATCGTACTGGCTTTGCAAAACGACGAACGCCTTGCCATCCCGCTCACCAGCCCGGTCCAAACCGCCAAAGACGCCCATGTGGTGCTGGTGGAAATGGCGAAACAAGCACACAGCCTATTGGCCGCCAAAACCGATTAAATGCTTGAGCTTGCTCGCGTCATTGTCGAAATGTAAAAACCACCAGGCCTGGTGATTTCTCAATTATCTTTTCATGAAATGAAATTTGCCCCTTCTAGCGCCGGTTTGGCGCTTTCCTCCCAAAACAACCAGGTTGATTTCGGTGATGGCTCATATCATTTAGATTGAGGTCTGAGTCGATTTGATTAGAATAGAAAGCAGATGATTCTTTTAGCCTTTTTATTGTCTTATTCACACCAACTCAAAGGAGGTGATTATGAGCACCACGATCGGCTATGCCATCCTCGCGGACTTGGGCAACCTGAAAGTCTTTTCCATCCAACAAACAGACCAAAAAACCAACTCTTTGCAGGCCTATGAGTCTGTTGACAATATCGAAGGCCACGCCAAACTGTCGGAAATTTACAGCGACAAAGCCGGCGATTATTCCAATGCCGTTTCGGACAGCCACAGCACTTTCGAAACCAAAAGCGGAATGGAACGCGAAGCCCGCCTAATCGAAAGCCTGGCGGAATTCATCAACCACTTCGCCAAACAGCACCCCGGCAAACTCTATGTTTCCATTTCCAAGCCCATTCACGCCCAGATTAAAGACAACCTCAATGACTCAACCCTGAACAAAATCAAAGTGTTTTTGGGCAAAGACCTGAACCGACAGAACGTCGGCAGTATCATGGGCGCGTTTGAACTCTAACACCAGCGTTTGAGGTTAAAAACGCTGACATAAAAAAACCACCAGGCCTGGTGGTTTTTGAAAATACAGCGAGAAAATGGTTAGGCTTCTCAAAAGTTATTGACTTGAGTCAGCATCTTCGCAATTACTTCCATACGTTAAAAAAGCCCATTTTTAAGAATATTTTGATAGCGTCTCTTTCGATGTTCTTTCTGCTTTTTCTCAATCCACTCTTTTTCATCTTCATCCCATAATGCGCGGTCAATTTCTTTATACTTTCTCTCTCTAATAGCCGCACCTCTACTTTTTTCTGCTGTTAAGTTTAGGCCTTCCATATGTTTATGTTGTTTTTTAAGGGCGTCCACGCGATCATTTTCAATCTGCTCAGATAAATTTTGATTTGCTTGCATGATGAATAACAATTGATTAGATAAATGCTTAAAGAAAATTCTCTTTTTATCCTTCAAAGCTAATTTAATCTCTTCAACAGTAACATCATAGTTCATACTTGATAAGTCAAACTCAAGACAAGATATATCTTTGTCTTTATATTCGTTTATATGATCTTCAGACTTAAAATTGGTGACCGCTACCTCAAAAGCAATATATTTATCGGAAAAGCTTTCAACGGCTAGCACATCAGAAATCAAGGCTATTTCGTTCACACTTTTTTCTACACAAACTTCTGACAACTTAAAATTATTAAATTTAGGTTCCACAAGCGAAGCATAAAAATTTTTTTCATAAAATTCTGAAGGCGCTTTTCTAATAATTTGATATGGAGAAATAGGAATATACCCTTCTATTAAAAGATTCTTCAGACAATGTTTTGCTACATAATGTAGAACGCTTTCATGGCTACTTTCTTCTTTGGTTTTATGAGCAAAATGTTTGCACCGTTTCACTCCCTGTTTAATAATCAAAGAAGACTTACAGACAGGGCAATAATACTCGAGACCTTTAGAGGCTTCATGAATAGAAATTAATTGGCCTTTGCAATCCTCTGCAAAACCTATTTTTAGACTCTTTGACATCACCATTATTCAATAAACCTTTTATTGCTCAAGCAGCGTTAAATCCAGTATTTATTTTCTTTAATTGCTTTGAGTCGAACTTCTTGCAATGAAAAATTTCTTTTATAATGAAAATGCGTTTAACGCAACCACGCCAGTTTAAAGCTTTCCCCTTTATACACATCTTGAGTCAAGGCGCACAAGCCGGCATTATCCATCACCTTATTCACGTGCGTAATCCACGCCGGACGGGTATTAAAACTTCTCGGTTGGCCGCCAATGCTTTTCACAAAGTCTTTCGCCACCTGACAGCTCAATAACGCCGTTTTGCCGTCACGCTTTACCAGCTTATCCATGTTCTCCGCCGCTTTCAAAAACACCGGTACTTTGGACTTGTCACTGATCCAACTGCTGGAAAAATCCCGCATCACATCCGCATAGGCCAGTTTCAACGCGTGCGGGTGGTTTCGGAAATACAGCAGATTGTTGGCCGTTCCCGCATAAGGTTTCGGGCGATAATCCTTTTTCAGGCTCGGCGGTCTTTTTTGCCAAACCACCTCATCTTTCGGCATGCGTTTCGCCTTATCGATATCAATCATAATCTGATTGGTGGCCCGATTTCTCGGCAAGGTCAGCGGCGGCAATTCCGCCTCGCCTTTACGCGCGCCCAAGCTCATAATATTGCCGGTAATCTGCGCCACATAGCCTTGCCCATAACCGGATTCCCAACCCGCAATCGCCAATATCGCCGCCGGCGGAACATTATCTTTCAAACCGATTTTAACCGCCTCTTCCGCCGTTAAATCGTAAAACGTTTGCACGTGTGCGTATTTGCGTAAGGAATAATGAGGCGCGTCCGATTTTTTAACGAGGGCTTGCTCTTTGGCGAGCGCATTAACCGAAAAGGTTTGAATGGAAAATGCGCCAATAACAGACAAACTCAAGGCTAGGATTTTCATAAAAGTCTCTCATATCGTTTAGGATATTTAACCTGAATGTATCCGGAATTTCCAAATAAAGTTCTCAAGCAATCAAATCGCGTTCTTGGACTTTCATGGAATTTTAATCGGGTTTTAATACTTTCCTGAACACAGTTTTGCTCAAATGGCAAAAACGATTCGGTCAAATGGTTTTAGAATAGCCTAATCGAATTATCCGAATGATCGTTACCTGTTTTCAGTCAAAAATTAAGGAATAAACCATGTCCACAGATACCGCTGCGTTATTTCAGCCCGTTCAACTGGGCCACTTGACCTTAGCCAACCGTTTTATCATGGCACCTTTAACACGATGCCGCGCCATTGATCATTTACCGAACGACTTAATGGCGGAATATTACTCGCAAAGAGCCAGCGCCGGGCTGATTATCAGCGAATGCACCATGGTCACCCCACAGACGTCCGCGTTCGGCAATGACCCGGGCATTTATTCGCAAGAACAAATCGATGGCTGGAAAAAAACCGCCGAGGCGGTGCATCAAGCCGGTGGCAAAATCTTTCTACAAATCTGGCATGCCGGTCGTGCCGCCCACCCATTGCTCAACAATGGCAAAGAAGCCGTCAGCGCCAGCGCCCTCGCCATTGACGATGAAACCCACACGCCGGAAGGCAAAAAACCTTACACGGTGGCGCACGAGCTGACCAAAGCGGAAATTGCCGACATTGTGAATGACTTCCGCCAAGGCGCGGCCAATGCCGTTGAAGCCGGGTTTGACGGCGTGGAAGTCCACGGCGCCAATGGCTATCTGATTGACCAATTCCTGCGAGACAGCGCCAATCAAAGAACCGATGAATACGGCGGTTCACTGGAAAACCGCGCCCGATTTCTGACCGAAATTTTGCAAGCCGTGACCGACGAAATCGGCAGCGACAAAGTCGGGTTACGTTTATCCCCACTCAACAGCTTTAACAGTATGAAAGACAGCGACCCGGTCACGTGGATGGCTTTCCTGGCCAAACACCTCAACGCATTCAATTTGGCTTATCTGCATGTGATGCGCGCGGATTTCTTCGGCCAACAACAGGCGGATATTCTTCCGGTCGCTCGGGAACATTTTAAAGGCCACTTAATGGTCAATATGGGGTACACCGCCCAAGAAGCCGCAGACGTGATTGAACAAGGGCTGGCAGACTCGGTGGCCTTCGGCACTAGCTTCCTCGCCAACCCGGATTTACCGGCACGCATCCAAGCGGGTGCCGAGTTGAACACACCAGACCAAGATACCTTCTACACCAGTGATGAAAAAGGCTACACCGATTACCCGTTTATGAATGGCTAATCCCCCATCACGAAATAAAAAACCCGCTTTATGCGGGTTTTGTTTTAAAAGTAACCAGGCCTGGCCGATTTGATTCAAAAGCCTAACGAATCTCAATATGAGAAGCTAGGCTTTCCGCCAATTTCATCAGTTCTTCTGCATTGTCGAGCCCTTCAAGAAACCGCTTAGGGATGCCATTCAAACCCACTTGAGCGCCCGTAAGTGCACCGGTCAGTATGGCGCGTGCTTGATTTTGACCACCGCCGTTTACGGCATGTAACACCGCTGACTCAAAATCATTATGAAATAAAGCGGAAAGATAATAAGCCGCTGGCAGTTGATGGTAAATGGCGCATGGCATGCCGTAAACGATGGAGACTTTCCAGGGCGGGTCGATTTGAATATCCGCATCAAAGGCCGCTTCCGCCATATAAGCCGGTGACAGCAATGCATCCGGAGAAGCAAAACGTCCTGCACGTGGCGGATCCGGGTCGCCTTTTTTCGGGGGTTGCAAATCATCATTCGTCACGGCATGAAACGGCAACGCACCGCTTTTCACCAGCTTCATCAATTTTGCGGAAATATCAGAATCTAAACGGTTCCCCTGAACAAGCTTCCCTAATACCGCGCCAAACGCAACGGTCATGGAAACGACCGTATCATCATTCTGCGTCAGAATCGTGTTATCGGAAATGGCGGCGGCCAGTTTGTCTGGCTGAAAGGCATAATGAACCGCAATGGCGAGGGTACGCTCAATCGCCTCTGTGGTATCCGCATGTCCACCGGTTTGACCCCAAGGCCGCTTTTGCTGCACCCGTTTACGCCAAGCATCGCGGATGGATTGGCTGGTATAGTTTCCAGGCCCGCTGATCGGCGTACCATCAATCAGAGGAAACAATTCCTCGTCCATTCGACGACAAAAATCTTGTTCATCGTAGCCTTTGTTTTCAACCAAAGAACGCAACAGAAGTTTCAGAATAAACCCGGCTTGGGAGGATTGACCGGCTTTCAAACCGTCATGATATCGGCCCGGCTTTGGGTCCGTGTAATCGCCTACCCACTCGCCATAATCTCGACGCAGTTCCGTCAGGTCATAATACCAATGCGGCCCCAGTGCCAACGCATCACCGATAAAAGCGCCCATAATCGCACCCGCCGCACGATCTTGAATTTCTAAAGGATTCATCATCACGCCTCCTCTATTGCTGTTTTTAGTCTAACACTATTTTGAGGAATAATATTCAACCCAAGATTTTCGCATACAAAAAAGCCCCGCAATGCGAGGCTTAATAACAAAGGCTCTATCCCAGCCTGGTAAGTTTTATGATTTTCTAATTAAAAACTTATTTTCTTAACGGATCAAGCAGCTGCTTTAAGCCATTGTGATCCAACTCATGCATTAGAGCCAATAACTGCCCTAAGTTACCCAATGGAAAGCCCTCACGCGCAAACCAATTAAGGTAATTGCCTGGCAAATCAGCAATAAACCGCCCCTGGTATTTTCCGTAAGGCATGGTAACTGTAACGAGTTTTTTTAAGTTCTCTGGATTCATGAGCTAAAGTATAAAGATAAACACTTATTAACACATTTGGATTGGGTATACTGGTGCATTTTTCAGTAGCATTTAAGGGTATTCCCTTTTCTCCTAATCACCCCTGCCTGATAGATTTTGGCTAATACTTAGGTTAAATCAATCCTGACCCCATTAATTTCTTGTTAACTCTTTCCCCAACCTTGCGAGCAATTGTACCTCTGAATTATGAGTCTCACATTCCCAAACAATTATTACATTCCAACCTAATTTTTTTAAAAGTTGAATATTTTTTTTATCTCTTTTTACATTTTCTTCTAGTTTTTTCTTCCAAAACTCTGTTCTTGTTTTTGGTATCCCAGCATCTTTACATCCTTCATGCATATGCCAAAAACAACCATGTACAAAAATCACTGTCTTATATTTAGGTAGTACTAAGTCCGGCTTTCCAGGTAAGTCTTTTCTATGCAACCTAAATCTATAACCGTTTTTATGGAGTAATTTTCTAACAATTAATTCTGGTTTTGTATCTTTGTTTGAAATTCTGCTCATATTCCAGCTACGTTTTTCAGCTGTTAATGAGTCAACCATTTACTGAATTTCCTCAACCGCATAAAAGCTGTATAAATCATTTACATCCAGAGAAAAACGATCCAAAACATCTTTATTATCAGCTAAAGTGTTAAGAATATCTCGAGCTAAATTTTTTTCAGCATGATGAACAGCCCGATGACAGTTAGGACAGAGACAACAGACGTTATCAACGATATCGAGTGATGTTGCAAACTCTTGCTGAACACCCATTGGTATAAGATGATGTGCTTCAAGATAAGGCTTTCCACTAAATCTGGATAAAAATAAATCATGTGAGGAATCAAACTCACATTTAAACTCAGACAGTTCCATAGATTTTAAAGCAATATTTCTATCACGAGCATATATGTCGCGTTTTTTGAGATTTTGTATTTTAATCTCACGCGACTCGTCAAGACCTTCTTGGTACACAGCATCAAACTCATCCATTTTTAAAACGGACGACTCCATTCTCCATTCCAATTCAGACATATCCCCAATCCATAATTCATCATCCAGTACGAACATGAACCAAACTCTGCCTCCTTCAGGTTTAAATCCTGCTCCTGAGGATATATATAACCTTAATTCAGTTTTTTCCGGCTTTGGATAAACAATGTTAAGATTTATATTCCTACCATCAGGATATAACTTAAAACTCTTTGAAGACGTTAACCTATCAGATCTAACATTACCAACATGTAAGTTGCTAGCGCCAAAATGGTTGATTACCAGCTCTGCTTCGTAATCAGTCAATGTAATTTGAGAATCGACATACTCTCTTCTAGTTACTATTGAATAGGAACCATTTTTAGTTCCAAATTTTTGTTTTTGCGCTTGACCAAACCTCATATTATTTACCCTTACATATATCCAAATAAGCAACAATTGCTTTAGCGATTTCTGTTACAACAGGTACCGCGACTGAATTGCCAAACTGTCTGTAAGCTGCTGTTTTTGCTACCGGAATAATAAATGGCTCTGGAAAGCCTTGTAATCGAGCACATTCCCTTGGTGTCAACATTCTTGGATTACTTTCTTTTTGAGGTATTAAACACTCCTTTCCGTCTTTTCCATACCTCGCGACAATGGTATTAGAAGGCTTCTCAATATCAGCGCAAAAAGCAGTGAATCCGGTACCCCTTGAAAGGTTGTTACGAGTTCTCCTTTGATGGCCTTCCCAAAGTCTATCAGAGATAGTAAATGATTCATCGACAACATCTTCAAGGATGCTTTTCAGTGGAAGTGGTTCACCTTGGATTTCTGGAAATGAAAATTCCGGCATATTCTTTGGCGTACAAACCATATATGTTCTAACCCTTTTTTGTGGAACTAAAGGGCTAGCGTCCACCACTTTATATGAAAAATTATAACCTAATGATTCTATCGTACTTTTGATAATTGAAAATGTCTTACCTTTGTCATGATTTACAATGTTTCGGACGTTTTCAAGAAATAGAACTTTAGGTTTTTTTGCTTCAACTATCCTTGCAATATCAAAGAATAAAGTACCTTGTGTTTCACAAGCGAAGCCATGCGCGGTATTTCTGGAGTTCCGCGCAGATACGCCAGCTAGACTAAACGGCTGACAGGGAAAACCTGCACATAAAACATCATGATCAGGTATTTCTAGTTCGTCAATTTTTCTTATATCACCAAAAGGAATTTCCCCGAAATTAGTCTCATATGTTTTTTTAGCATATGAATCCCATTCACAGGAAAACACACATTTTCCATTTTGATTCTGCATTGCAAGCCGAAAACCGCCAATACCAGCAAATAAATCAATAAAGTTAAATAAAGGATTCTTCGGTGGAGGGTAAGGAATACTCTTCCAATTAATCGGGAGCTTAAATTGATAAAATCCCTCGCTCTCATTAACCATGTTTTTATGAGTCGAAGGCAAAAAATTACTAATTTCTTTTTCAAAATAATTCCTGATAGAATCCGTTAAGAAAGGAATTTTATTTTGGCTTGCTTGAAGCCAATGAGATACAACTGCCTCAGCTTCATCTCCTTCAGCTTGAGGAAATTCTTCCAGAAGCCCTTCAACAAGCAATGTTTTTATTTCAAGATAGTCTTTCATTAATCGTAAAAATTATTTTTGGGTGATCGGGAATTATATGATTTTTTAATTCAGAGCCTATAATCAAAAAATAAATATAACGAATTTTAATGTATCTAAAACCACCAGGCCTGGTGGTTTTAGAATGGTTTTTGCTGAAAAAACTATTTACGTTTTTTTGGTGGCATTAGGTCGGTTATAGTTCCCTCTGCCATTTCAGCTGCAAAGCAAATTGTTTCGCTGAGCGTTGGGTGCGGATGGATGGTGAGACCGATGTCTTGCATGTCGGCGCCCATCTCGATGGCGAGCATGGCTTCGGCGACCAGTTCACCGGCGTTCGGGCCGACGATGCCGCAACCGAGTAAACGATGCGTTTCGGCGCAGAACATAGCTTTGGTCATGCCTTCGTCACGGCCCAAGCTCAAGCTACGACCAGACGCGGCCCAAGGGAAAGCGCCTTTTTCGTATTCGATGCCTTCGGCTTTCAACTCGTCTTCGGTTTTACCCGCCCAAGCCACTTCCGGGTCGGTATAGGCGACGGATGGAATGCCCATTGGCGTAAAGGCGCTTGGCATGCCGTTAATGACTTCTGCCGCTACTTTACCTTCATGCACGGCTTTGTGCGCCAGCATCGGTTGCCCGACAATATCGCCGATGGCGTAGATGTGGTCCACATTGGTTTTTTGGCGCTCATCCACTTCGATAAAGCCCCAGTCGTTGACGTCGACACCGGCTTTTTCGGCGTCAATCAATTTACCGTTCGGTGCACGACCGACGGCGACCAGAATGCGGTCAAACGTATCGGTTTCCGGGCAGCCTTTGCCTTCGAAAGAAACGACCAGGCCTGCATCCGTGGCTTCCACATTGGTGACCTTGGAACCGAGGTAGATGTTTTCGTATTTCTTTTTGATTTGCTTCAACAGCGGACGGACGATGTCTTTGTCCGCGCCGGGAATGATGTTGTCGGCCAATTCCACAATGGTGACATTCGCCCCCAGTGAATCGTATACCTGCGCCATTTCCAGCCCGATGATGCCGCCGCCGATGACCAACATGCGATTCGGCACTTCTTCCAGTTCCAGCGCATCGGTGGAATCCATCACACGCGGATCGTCATGCGGAATAAACGGCAGTTTCACCACGCGGGAACCGGCGGCGATAATGGCGTTTTCAAACGCGATGGTTTGGGTGCCGCCCTCGGCCAGTTCGACCGTGACGGTATTGGCGGAGCTGAATTTGCCGTAACCTTGCACCACGTCCACATTACGCGCTTTGGCCAGGCCTGACAATCCGCCGGTCAACTTACCGATCACGGAGTTTTTGTAATCGCGCATTTTGTTCAGGTCGATTTCCGGCTCGGCGAAGGTGATGCCGTGCGCACCCATTTCACGGGTTTCGTTCAACACCACGGACATGTGCAACAAGGCTTTGGATGGGATACAACCCACGTTCAAGCAGACACCGCCGATGGAGGAATAACGCTCGATCATCACCACTTTTTTGCCCAAGTCGGCAGCACGGAACGCGGCGGTGTAACCGCCCGGGCCGGAGCCCAGCACCAAGACTTCGCACTGAATATCGGCATCCGGCAAATCGCTGGCGGCGACGGCCGCTGGCGCTTCCGGTGCTTTTTCTTCAGGGGTTTCATCGGGAGTCACGCTTTCTTCGACATTGGAAGAAACGGTTTCTTCGTCGGCGATTTCGATTTTCCCGACGACGGAACCTTCCTTAACCTTGTCTCCAACGCTGATATTGACTTCGGTCACCTTACCGGCGAACGGTGCCGGGATTTCCATCGTCGCTTTGTCGGATTCCAAGGTCAGTAAGGAATCGTCCTGAATGACTTCGTCCCCGGCGGCGACCAATACTTCAATGACGTCTACTTCAGCGAAATCACCGATATCGGGAATGAGAATATCCACTACTTTACTCATACATTTCTCCCAATTACAGAATCAACTGACGTAGATCGGTCAGGTATTGACCAACGGTGGTGGTAAAGCGCACGCCTTCGGCCCCGTCGATAACGCGATGGTCATAAGACACGCTGAATGGCATCACCAAACGCGGTTCAAATTCTGCGCCGTTCCAGACCGGTTGCATCTTGGCTTTGGACAAGCCCATGATGGCGACTTCCGGTGCATTGACGATTGGCGTAAATTGCGTGCCGCCGATGCCGCCCAAGCTGGAGATGGTGAAACAACCGCCGGACATATCCGCCGGGGTCAGTTTACCGTCACGCGCTTTGGCGGACAGTTCCATCAGGTCTTTGGACAAATCGAAGATGCCTTTTTGATCGACATCGCGCACCACCGGAACGACCAAGCCGTTCGGCGTATCGACCGCGACACCGATGTTGTAGTAATGCTTCTTGATAATGGATTGACCGTCCGGTGACAAGGAGGCGTTGAAGTTCGGGAACTCCTGCAAGGCTTTGACCACGGCTTTCATGACGAACACCAGTGGCGTTAATTTCACACCGGCTTTTTCGGCCTGGGCTTTCATGCTCTTACGGAAGGCATCCATCTCGGTGATGTCGCTTTCGTCAAACTGCGTGACGTGCGGTACATTCAACCAAGAGGTTTGCAGGAACTTACCGGAGATTTTCTTGATGCGGCCCAGTTCGACGGTTTCGGTTTCGCCGAATTGGCTGAAATCGATTTCCGGAACGGATGGGATGCCCGCGCCGCCTTGTGGCTGGCCGGAAGCCGCCGCTGAACCTTGCATGACCGATTTGATCATGGCTTCGACATCGTTTTGCTGGATACGCCCTTTTGGCCCGGTGCCGGTGACGGCATTCAGGTCCACGCCCAACTTACGCGCAAAGGCACGCACCGATGGCGACGCGTGATAAGCCGCGCCCATGGACTGAGCATTAACCGGCTTCGGCACAGGCGGCACATTAGGCGCTGGTGCTTTGGTTTCTTGTGGCGCTGGCTTTTCCGCCGGTGCGGCGGCTTTTGGAGCCTCTTTAGGCGCTTCTTTAGCAGGTTCTTCTTTTTTCGCGTCGGCTTTCGGTGCTTCTTCCGCCGCCGCTTCATCGGCTTCGATGTCTAGAATGTAATCGCCTTCCGCGACACTGTCGCCAACTTTGACTGTGACTTTGGTCACTTTACCACTGACTGGAGAAGGGATTTCCATGGTGGCTTTGTCCGATTCCAACGTTACCAGAGAATCGTCCACCGCGACCACATCCCCTTCGGCAACCAATACTTCGATGACTTCGACGGAATCAAAATCACCTATATCCGGGATATTAATTTGCTGTGTAGCCATTTTTTTATTCCTTTTTGGATTCGGCTCGCCGTGAGCGAACCGAATGTGAATTCTTTAGGCCGTTTTCACGACCCATGTCTTAACGACACGCGTAATCAAGCATGAACCGGGTAAGGTTTTTCACTATCAATCCCGTATTTCTCAATTGCTTTCTGAACAACTTCCGGCTTGATGCTGCCAGCATCGGCCAACGCTTTCAAAGATTCCACGACAACGTAGTAGCGATCCACTTCGAAGAACTTACGCAGTTGTTCACGTGTATCGGAACGTCCGAAGCCGTCGGTCCCTAATACATAGAACTCACCTGGAACATATTCACGAATACGGTTCGGGTAATCGCGAATATAGTCGGTTGCCGCAATAAATGGTCCTTCCGAACCAGATAAAGTGGCTTCACAGTAAGACAGTTTTTGTGTCTCGGTCGGGTGCAACGCATTCCAGCGTGCGGTTTCAATACCGTCGCGACGCAACAGGTTGAAACTTGGAGCCGCCCAGATATCCGCCGCGACATCCCATTCGGATTCCAGCATTTCCGCCGCCGCGATGACTTCGCGGAAGATGGTACCGGAGCCCATAAGTTGTACTTTGTTTTTGTGCTTCGCATCGGATTTCTTGAAGGAGTACAACCCTTTCAGGATGCCTTCTTCCGATCCTTCCGGCATGGCCGGGTGCGAGTAGTTTTCGTTCATGCACGTGATGTAGTAGTAAACGTCTTCCTTATCGTGGAACATACGACGAATACCGTCACGGATGATGACCGCCATTTCGTAAGCGAATGTCGGATCGTAAGAAATACAGTTCGGCACTTGGTCGAATTGAATCAGGTTATGACCGTCCTGGTGCTGCAAGCCTTCGCCTTCCAGCGTGGTACGACCGGCGGTGCCGCCCATCAAGAAACCACGTGCACGGGAATCCCCGGCGGCCCAAGCCAAGTCACCGATACGCTGATAACCGAACATGGAATAATAAATGTAGAAAGGCACCATGCTCACACCGTAGTTGGCATAAGCGGTGGCTGCCGCAATCCAGTTGGACATGGCGCCGGCTTCGTTAATCCCTTCTTGGAACACTTGCCCGTTGGCGGCTTCCTTGTACCACATCAATTGGTCGGAATCCATTGGCTCGTAAAGCTGCCCTGCCGGATCGTAGATACCGACTTGACGGAACAGACCTTCCATCCCGAAAGTACGTGCTTCATCCGGAATAATCGGCACACAACGTGGCCCGATTTTCTTGTCACGCAACAGGATGGAGATGATACGAACAAACGCCATGGTCGTGGACATTTCACGATCTTCGGTGCCTTCGGTCAGCATTTTGAACGCCGACAATTCCGGAACCAGTAAAGGCTCGGCATTGTCTTGACGCGCTGGCAATTCACCGCCTAAGGCTTCACGGCGTTCTTTCATGTATTTGATGATGTCGGAGTTTTCGTCCGGACGGTGGAACGGAATGTCTTTTTCCAGTTCTTCGTCGGAAACCGGCACCGAGAAACGGTCACGGAAGTATTTCAGCCCTTCCAAATCCAGTTTTTTCTGTTGGTGAGCGGTGTTGGCCGCTTCACCGTATTTGCCCATCCCGTAACCTTTGATGGTTTTCGCCAGGATGACCGTTGGTTGTCCTTGTGTTTCGGTGGCGCGCTTGTAAGCGTTGTAAATCTTACGTGGCGAATGACCACCGCGCGTCAGACGGAAGATTTCGTCGTCGGTCATGTCTTTGACCAGTTCGGCGGTTTCCGGATATTTACCGAAGAAGTGTTCGCGCACGAAAGCACCATCTTTGGCTTTGTAAGCCTGGTACTCACCGTCCACGACTTCGCCCATACGCTCGATCAGTTTACCGGTGGTGTCTTTTGCCAGCAAACGATCCCAGCCGGAGCCCCAAATCACTTTGATGACGTTCCAACCGGCGCCACGGAAAACGCCTTCTAGTTCCTGAATGATTTTGTCATTACCACGAACCGGGCCATCCAAACGCTGTAGGTTACAGTTGATGACGAAAATTAAGTTGTCCAGCTTCTCACGCTTGGCCAACTGCAAAGCACCACGGGATTCCGGTTCATCCATTTCACCGTCGCCCAGGAACGCCCAGACTTTACGACCTTGGGTTTCGGACAAGCCGCGTGCTTGCATGTATTTCATGAAACGCGCTTGGTAAATGGCCATCAAAGGCCCCAAGCCCATGGAAACGGTTGGGAACTGCCAGTAATCCTGCATCAACCAAGGGTGAGGGTAAGACGATAAGCCGTTGCCGTCGACTTCCTGACGGAAGTTATGCAGTTGATCCACATCCAGACGCCCTTCCATAAAGGAACGTGCGTACATCCCCGGTGCGGTGTGCCCTTGGAAGAACACCATATCGGCACCTTGTTCGTGTTTTGGCCCTTTGAAGAAGTGGTTCATCCCGACTTCATACAAAGTACAGCTGGATGCATAAGACGCGATATGCCCCCCGACACTGGTGGTTTTGTTCGCACGCGTCACCATTGCCATGGCATTCCAGCGCAATAAGGCGCGGAGTTTACGTTCCAGGCCAACGTCACCCGGGTAGTTGCTTTGCTCTTCCGGTGCAATGGTGTTGATGTAAGGGGTGTTTGCGGAATAAGGAATGTCGATTCCGTGGACACGGGCTTTCTCGATCAAGGAGCCAATAATGTGTTGCGCCTTGTCGGAGCCTTCGAAAGAGACGACCGCCTCTAATGCATCGATCCACTCTTGTGTTTCTTGTGGATCTTGATCAACGAACTTATCGTTCATAAAAAATTAACCTCTTTGGTTGGTTCAAACCTGCTTCAGGGGCTGGGTTTTCCTGAAGCCATTCAGTAGAGCGTAGTTCTTACGTCTACCGCCAACAAATCCATTTTGGTTTCCAGCTACTTAGTATTTCCAAAACGTCTGAACTTTTCAGGTTTGGGGACGTACGTCTCCCTGCAAGTTCAAATTAAATGCGCTGGCATCATAACATTTTTTACCTAGTTTTCCTAACGAAGGATGCGCTTTAAGCGCCCTTTCGCCACTTATCGGTTGATGAAATGTCGTTAATATTTTGATTTAAAATGCGAAAACGTAATGGCAATCTTCCCGGGACAGGAACAAAAAGGCGGGAAAATCGACGCGATTGGAGGCGCCGATTCGGAATCAGGCGTGTTCTTTAATCCAGAATTTATTGAGGTGTTCTTCCAATTCGGTCAGCGCCTGCTGATAAACCGACTGTTTGAATTCCACCACATTCTGAACCGGCAACCAATAATCCACCCAACTCCAGCCTTCGAACTCCGGCGTTTCATGAGTGTTCAAATCGATTTTCTCTTCTTCGCTCAGCATGCCGAGCAAAAACCAGATTTGCTTTTGGCCGATACACACCGGTTGGCTGTAATGACGAATCAGGTGTTTCGGTAAATCGTACGACAACCAATCCTGCGTGCGTCCCAATACACGGACATCGGACGGTTCCAGACCGACCTCTTCTTTCAATTCACGGAAAACGGCTTGTTGCGGCGTTTCGTGCTCACGCACGCCGCCCTGCGGAAACTGCCAAGCCTCCTGGTGCATGCGTTTTCCCCAAAACAGCTTCCCTTCCTTATTTACGATAATGATACCTACATTTAAGCGGTATCCCTCTTCATCAATCACGGTTGACCCTTTGGTATTCTTTTTATTTTTCAATATACAATACCGTTAATTATTGCAAGAAAACGCCTTTTGTTTCAATCTCTTTTCACAAAGCTTTGTCCGTAAAATGTCGAAAAGACGTCCAGGCACACCCCAATCCCATGCTGAACGAAAGCGTTTTTTCATAAAATGAATCGTGTTTTTCTTCGGAATAAACGCCTAAATAGGCTAAAATGGCGCTTCTTTTTTAATCGAAATAAACTGAATAAAATTATGGCTTTAGCAATCTTTGACCTGGATCACACACTCATCAATGGCGACAGCGACTATCTTTGGGGAAAATTTCTGGTCGAAAAAGGCGTGGTGGACAAAACCTATTACGAAACCCGGAACGACCAGTTCTATGAGGATTATAAAAACGGCACCCTCGATATCATGGCCTATCAGCATTTTTCGCTGGAACCGCTTTCAAAGCATGATATGACGACCTTAAATGCCTGGCACGACGAATTTATGGAGAGTTTCATCCGTCCGATCTATCAACCTAAAGCCCAATCTCTGGTGGACGAGCACCGCGCCAAAGGCGACACCTTGCTCATCATCACCGCGACCAACAGTTTCGTGACCCGGCCGATTGCCGAACTCTACGGCATTGAAAACCTGATCGGCACCGACCCGGAGATGAAAGACAATCGCTACACTGGCGAAGTGGCGGGCACGCCGTCTTTCCAGAGCGGCAAAGTCACCCGTTTGAACGAGTGGTTGATTTGCAACCACCATGACCTATCCGGTAGCTTCTTCTATTCCGATTCGCAAAACGACATCCCACTGCTGGACATTGTGGAAAATCCGGTGGCGGTGGATTGCGACGAGACCTTGGCGTCTTACGCTCAAGAGCGCAACTGGCCGATTATCAGCCTGAAAGATCAATAACCACCAGGCCTGGCCGGAAATACCCAAACCACCGCACCGGTTCGGCGGTATAATAAAACTTGATAGACACAAAAAAAAACAACAATAAAACAATCGGTTGCACGTATATTTTCGTATGAAATCTCATCTCATCATTTCACGGCAAACCAAAGCCGAACAAAGCAACCTGCGACGCATCCAACGCGGCCTGTTGCTCGGCATGGCCGCGTTGGTCATCGCCATCACAAGCTTGTCCTGGCATTATTACCAAAAAGACAGACAGGTTTTCATCCACTCCACCGAATCCATCTCACCATCCAAGCTGGACGTGATTTTGGAAGAATTGGTTTACTTGGTCAGTGACGTTATTCAAGACACCTTATTCATTGCAAAAATGCATCAAGCCTATCTGGAAAATTCGCCGGGCGTGGCCATGCTGCAAACCAAGCAACTTCTGGAAAACATTTCCTCCATCAAACCGATTTACGACCAACTTCGCGTGCTCGGCCCCACCGGCATGGAGCAAATCCGCATCAACCACACCGAAGAAGGCCCTTATGCCGTGCCGCAAAACCAATTGCAGGACAAACGGCATCGTTATTATTACCAGGAAGCGCTGGAGGTGCCGAAAGGTCATGTTTACATCAGCCCGATTGACCTCAATATCGAGCACGGCCAAATCGAACGTCCGTACAAACCCATGATGCGTTTTGCCACGCCGGTTTACGATCACAACAACCAGATTACGTCCGTCATCATCGTCAATTACCTCGCACAGGAACTGATCAATGTCCTCAGCAAGTACAGCGAAGGCAATGTCCAGCTGATGCTGTTGAACCATGCTGGTTACTGGATTAAGGCTCCCCGCCCCGACCTGGAATGGGGCTTTATGTTCCCGGAACGCAAAGACACCAATTTCAGCAAATCCTTTCCAGACGTCTGGGAATTGATCTCTAATCAAAAAAGTGGCCGCCTAGAACACTCGGAAGGCATCTTCAATTATGAAACGATTGATTTCGAGAGCATCAAACACGCCAACGAAAAACTCAATCAAACCTTTTCCCTGACCGCATTCACGCCGGAATTCAATAACTGGAAACTGGTGACCTATCTTCCCAAAGACACCATGAATGAAGCCATCGGTTCCATACGCGCCCGTTATGTATTGATTGCCGGGCTGCTAATCATATTGAGCGCCGTCAGCCTGTTCCTGATGTACCAGAACACCTTGAATCGCTACAAACAGCGACAAGCGCTCTTATCCCAGGCTTATTTCGACCAACTCACCGGCGCTTACAACCGTACCTCGCTGGACAATATCACCAAAGAAGCCTTCAAACACAATCAGGACGCGGCGTTCATCTTCATCGACTTGGACGGGTTCAAACCCATTAATGATGAATACGGACACCAGACCGGAGACGAAGTCTTGAAAATCATCGTCAAGCGCGTTCAGCACCTGCTGCGATCCAATGACGTGCTGTTCCGATTGGGAGGCGACGAATTCGCCATTTTACTCAGCGGGCAATTGACCCGTGCCGACATTGAACACATCATCCAGCGCATCGAAGAAGTGATTGAAAAACCGATGCAGATCAAACAGAACCGTATTGAGGTTCGCGCCAGTGTCGGTTACAGCTGTTACGGTGAAGACGGCCATGACGCAGACAGCTTGCTGAACGCCGCCGACGAAAAAATGTACGCCGTCAAGCACGCTCGAAAACAGTCCAAGCAAACCGGTTAAACCCTAGGCGACGTTTCAGACATAAAAAAACCGCCAGGCCTGGCGGTTTTTTTATATATTGGTGTCACAACCTCCGAAAAAGGCTTAACGCATGCCCGGTGGCAACATTCCGCCCATGCCCGGCGGCATTTTACCGGCCATGCCGCGCATCATGTTTTTCATGCCGCCTTTGGAGACTTTTTTCATCATCTTCTGCATTTGCGTGAACTGCTTCATCAACTTATTGATGTCCTGCACCGTGGTACCGGAACCGGAGGCAATACGCTTCTTACGCGAGCCTTTGATGATGGCCGGGTGCGCACGCTCCTGCGGCGTCATGGAGAAGATAATCGCTTCCAGACGCTTGAAGTCCTTTTCCATCGCCTGATCGTTGATTTGATCCTTCAACTGCCCCATGCCCGGCAACTTGCCCATCAAACCGCCAACACCACCCATTTTGTTGATTTGCTGCAATTGTTCCAGAAAGTCTTCCAAATCGAATTGGCCCGACTTCTGGATTTTTTTGGCAAACTTGGCGGCTTTTTTCTGATCGATTTTGGTTTCGGCTTCTTCGATCAAGCTGAGCACATCGCCCATGCCAAGAATCCGCCCGGCCATACGATCCGGGTGGAACGGCTCCAACGCCTCGGTCTTTTCACCGGCCCCGATGAATTTAATCGGCTTGCCGGTGATTTCACGAATCGACAGCGCCGCACCACCACGGGCATCCCCGTCAGTTTTGGTCAGAATCACACCGGTCAACGGCAACGCATCATCAAAGGCTTTGGCCGTGTTAGCGGCATCCTGACCGGTCATCGCATCGACCACAAACAGGGTTTCCACCGGCTTGACCGCCGAATGCAAACGCTGGATTTCCTGCATCATGTCGTTGTCGATGTGCAAGCGACCGGCGGTATCCAGAATCAATACATCCACAAATTGTTTACGCGCTTCCGCACGAGCATTATTGGCGATATCGACCGGATCCTGATCGGCGGAAGACGGATAGAAAATTACATCAATTTGTTCCGCCAGTGTTTCCAGCTGCTTGATGGCCGCGGGACGGTACACGTCGGCCGACACCACCATGACCTTTTTCTTCTCACGCTCTTTCAACCAGCGCGCCAGCTTGCCGACCGAGGTGGTTTTACCCGCCCCTTGCAAACCGGCCATCATAATGACCGCCGGCGGTTCGACATTGAAGTTCAGCGGCGCGGCTTCCTGCCCCATGACTTCGGTCAGTTGTTCACGAACGATTTTGATGAACGCCTGGCCCGGATTCAGGCTGGTGGACACTTCCTGACCGATGGCTCTTTCCTGAACCTTGTCGATGAAACTTTTCACCACCGGCAAGGCGACATCCGCTTCCAACAAGGCACGACGCACATCACGCAATGCGTCCTTGATATTGGATTCCGTTAAACGTCCCTGACCGGTAATCGCTTTAAACGATTTGGCCAGACGATCCGATAGATTATCAAACATAGTCATTCCCTATACGAAGTTCGCGCCAACCGGATTCCATTCGCCCGCCCCGATGCATTCGAAGGCGTTGTGCTTTAAGGAATTGTGCGGAATTTCGTTTCATTTAATTCTGATTTTCGATATTATACGGCTTTAGTCACCAAATATCTAAGATAGCACGGGATTTTCATTGGATTTTTTCAGCCAAAACCGCTACCCGGCTATCGTTCAAAACCGGAAGGATTAGAATGGCCATCAGCGTTTTCATCGCACTTTTTTCCAGTCTGCTCTATCTGTATGCCACCCATATTCTATGGCAGCGCTTTAAAAGTGACGAGAGCGAAGCGGCGAACTTCAACCGTCACAAGCTATTGCTGATCGCCGCCTTGGCTGCCGTCGTGCACTTGATTTCCTTCTCCGGCCACTTGTTCAGCGACGGCATGCTGATGTTCCGCTTCGGTACCGGATTATCGTTGATTTCATGGATTGCCGTGGTGATTTTGCTGATCACCAATATCAATAAAGCCACCGAAAACCTCGGCATTTTCATCTTCCCGTTGGCGGCATTGACAACCCTACTCCCGTTCACCGGCACCACGCTCCAGCCATTGCCGTTGGCACTGGGCAGCCACATCCTGATTTCCATCACCGCTTACAGCATCATGGGACTGGCGGCGGCGCAAGCCACCTTGTACGCCATTCAGGAAAGACGGTTCCAAAAACGCCAATTGAGCATTGTCTTTAAAAACCTGCCCCCGCTGCAAATCATGGAAAAAACCTTGATTCAGCTGGTCATTATCGGATTCATTTTCTTGAGCTTCGCGCTTTTGAGCGGCGTCTTCTTTATGGAAGACATTTTCGCGCAACATCTGGTGCACAAAACCTTCTTCGCCATCCTGGCCTGGCTGACCTACGGCCTGTTAATTTTCGGCCACTTCCAGTTCGGTTGGCGCGGCCAGAAAGCGGCTTATTACACCATCTGGGCGTATTTCCTGCTCATTCTAAGTTACATCGGCACGGAAATCGTTCTGAACTTCATGATGCACGCCAAAGGCTGAACCGTTTTCAGCCGGGAGAAACCCGGCTTTCGAGCCGCAAAAACATCACGCATCCCTGTCGCAAAAATGTCATGGCGAATCCCTTTCAGAATCGCTATAATTTCCTTTCGATTAACTACCCAAAAGAATCATCTTGAACAGTATTCCCATTTCGGTCCTCTTCGGGATCCTAATCTTACTCATCATTCTGTCCGCGCTCTTTTCAAGTTCCGAAACCGGAATGATGGCGCTGAACAAATACCGCCTGAAACACAAAGTCAAAGAAGGCCATAAAGGCGCCATCAAGGTTCAGCGTTTGCTCGAATCGCCAGATCGCCTGCTGGGCGTCATTTTGCTCGGCAACAACTTCGTAAACATTTTCGCGTCGTCCGTCGCCACCATCATCGCGATGCGCTTGATCGGCGAAGCCGGTATTGCTTTGGCCGCCGGGCTACTGACATTGGTCATTCTGGTCTTTTCCGAAGTGGCCCCGAAAACTCTGGCCGCACTTTACCCGGAAAAAATCGCCTATCCAGCGGCCTATTTTCTAGAACCGTTATTGAAAGTGCTGTCGCCGCTGGTCTGGATGGTGAATTTTTTCGCCAACAATTTCCTGCGCCTGTTCGGCGTTAAAGTGTCCGACCGAGAAGACGACGATCATGCGTTGAGCCGCGAAGAACTGCAAACCCTGATCAACGAAGCCACTGGGCGTTTGCCGAAACAATACCGCACCATGCTCAACGGCATCATGCAATTGGAAAGCATCACCGTGGAAGACGTGATGATTCCGAAACAGGATATTTACGCCATCGACGTCAGCCAACCAATGGAAGAAATCGTTAAAACCATCCTCAAATCGCCGTTCACACGCATTCCGGTGTACCGCGAAAACATGGACGAGGATTTACTGGGCGTCATCAACCTGCGTAAAGCGCTGCCGTTATTGACCAAACCCGATTTGTCACTGAAGGACATCATCAAGGCGACGCGTCCGGGCTATTTCATTCCGGAAACCACGACGCTGAACATCCAGCTATCCAGCTTCAACAAACACAAACGCCATATGGCGCTGATTGTGGACGAATACGGCAACCTGCAAGGCCTGCTGACGCTGGAAGATTTGCTGGAAGAAATCGTCGGGAAATTCAGCACCGACACCCGTGAAAAAGCCTTTACCAAAGTGGCGATGCACCAGGACGGTTCCATCACCTTCGATGCATCGGAATTCATTCGTGACCTGAATAAAACTTACCAGTTCGAGTTACCGACCGATGGCCCGAAAACGCTGAACGGCCTGATTCAGGAAGAATTGGAGACTTTGCCGGAAGTCGGCACCTGCTTGAAGGTCGACAACTACATTCTGGAAGTGACCGAAACCTCTAAGCACGCCATCGAAAAAGTCAAACTGACGCAGGTCGACCCGACACTGCGCTTCAAATAACCAAGGAAAGTTATGTCTTTTATTTTCGAAAACGACCAGGCCTGGCTGAAACTGAAAAACGGCATTAAACAACTGGCCCAACAAGAAGTGCTGCCGCGTTTCCGTCATGTGGATGCGTCCACCAAAGCCGACGGTTCGGTGTTGACCGAAGCCGATACCGAAATGCAGAAAGCCACCGAAGCCTTCCTGAACGAACACTGGCCGCAATTCACCTTTTTAGGCGAGGAATCTTCGGCTCAAGAGCAAAAAGACGCCCTCGCCTCCGATAACGGTTGCTGGATTCTCGACCCGGTCGATGGCACCAGCAACTTCGCCAGCGACATTCCGGTTTACAGCGTCTCGCTGGCCTTGATTATCCAAGGCGATGTCAAATTGGGTATGGTGTACGACCCGGACCGTGACGAGCTGTTTGCTGCACGCAAAGGCCAAGGAGCTGAATTGAACGACCGCGCGCTTATCGCGCAAACCGCCAAAACGGAATTGAAGAAGTGCATCGGACTCGTCGATTTCAAACGATTGCAGGCGCCGTTGTCAACCGAGCTGGTATTGAAACCGCCTTATGCATCACAGCGCAGTATCGGCTCCGTGGCGTTGGACTGGTGTTGGGTCGCAGCAGGACGCGGTCAACTTTATTGCCACGGCGCTCAAAACATCTGGGATTACGCCGCCGGCTGGCTGATTTTGAATGAAGCCGGCGGCAAAAGCGCCACCTTGACGGGCGAAACCGTTCTGGTGTCGGAAGTGGTCAAGCGTTCCGCTGTGGCCGGAACCACACCGGCGCTATTCGACGACTGGTTTCAAATCTTGCAGGATTATCAACACGCCGACTGAATGCCGAAAACGCCCAGGCCTGGGCGTTTTTACTCAAACCCCGGCAATCGCTGATTGGCCGTACCCCAAACATTCAATAACCGCTTCAACTGCGATACATCTATCGGTTTGGTCAGGTAATCATTCATACCGGCGTCCAAAACCTTTTCACGATCTCCGCTGAGCGCATTGGCGGTCAAGGCGATGATCGGCACACTCGCCCGGCTGGACGGTAATTCCCGAATATGCTGAGTGGCTGTCAGCCCGTCCATTTCCGGCATCTGCATATCCATCAGTACCACATCAAAGGGTGACTCGGCCATTTCCACGGACTGAACCGCTTCCAGCCCGTTACCGACCACCAACACCTGATGCCCGAGTTTGGACAAAATGGCTTTCACCAATAACTGATTCGGCAAATTGTCTTCCGCCACCAGAATATTCAACGGTGCCGTTTCCACTTCCGGTGACACCTCCACCGGTTTTTCCGGCGCTTTGGCCGGTACCAGAGGCAATTCGAACCAGAAGGTGCTGCCTTGGCCATATTCACTGTCAATGCCGATGTCACCGCCCATCATGTCCACCAGCTTTTTACAGATGGACAAGCCCAACCCGGTGCCGCCGAATTGACGCGTGGTGGACGCATCGGCTTGCGTAAATGCGGAAAACAATTTATCGATTTGCTCAGGACGAATGCCAATACCGGAATCCGTCACCTCAAAGCGCACACGTTTGTTCTCGGTCGGCCGAACCCGAATCGATATTTCCCCTTCCGAGGTGAATTTCAACGCATTGCCGACCAGGTTCAAAAGGATCTGTCGTACGCGTGCCGCATCACCGAGGTAAAACGCCGACAAGCCATCCGAATAGTGTTCTGAAAGCTTGAGACCCTTTTTATCCGCCAACAGACGATTCATATCCAGAATGCTGCCGACCAACGTCGACAAGTCAAACGCCGCCGATTCCAGCTCCACCTTATTGGCTTCCAGCTTGTTGAAATCAAGAATATCGTTAATCAACTGCAACAGGTGCTCACCGGAGTGGCGAATCATATCGACATAATGCTTTTGTTCGTCTTCCAGCACCATATCCTGCAACAGTTGCGCGGTCCCGATCACCGAGTTCAACGGTGTACGGATTTCATGACTCATCACCGATAAAAACTCGGACTTGGTTTGTACCGCTTCTTCCGCGGCAATTTTCGCATCACGCTGTAAGTCTTCCGCCAATTTACGCTCGGTAATGTCGAGCGAGAAACCGAGTAGCCAGTTTTTAACCGAATCGTCTTCGTAAATGGTAATCGGACCTTTCCCCTGCATTAACCAACGGCATTCACCGTTCGGCAATTGCACCGGTTCTTCGGTGACCATCAAGCGTCTGGATTCGACCACCTGCTGATCTTGCAAGGCCGATTGTCTGGCCTGCTCAATCGGGAAAATTTCATAATCGGTTTTACCGATGGCCATGGCGCGATCGATGCCGGTATCTTTTTCGGTTTGCTCGCTGAAAAAGCGGAAACAGCCTTTGTCATCTTTTACGTAAATGCTAATCGGCAAGCTGTCGATGATTTGTTCGACCAGTTGCTCACGTTGCTTCACCATGTCTTCGACAAATTTTCGTTCGGAAATATTGACCAGATTGCCGACAAAACGCACCGCTTCATCGTCTTCGGTATCTTTGATTGCCTTACCACAACTTTGCAACCAGATGTAAATGCCCATCGCTGTTTTGAAACGAAACTCCACTTCAAACGGCCAAGCGGTTTCCAGATGCATTTCCAGCGCTTCGTCCACCGCCTCGATATCATCCGGGTGGATGCGTTTAAAGAAATCGGATTTGGTTCGCCCCAAATCGGATACGGTGACGCCACAGATTTCATGGACATTACGACTGTATTTGACCGTTTCGTCGGTCAAGTTAAAATCGAACACGCCATTATGGGAAGCTTCCAGAACGGTTTCATAGAAATCGAAAATACCGTCGTCTTCGGAATGGTGTTCGGAAAAATCGGGAAAAAACTGTACCAGCAAACGACCTTGGTACGGTGTCACAATGAAACGTAACGACTGGATATTGCCGGGGATTTTATGCAGAAAACTGCTGGGAATGCGCTTTTTGTCGGCTTCCAACAGCGATAAGCGCAAGGAGATGTCCTGCGAGATGTCGTAATCGCCCCAGATGGCTAGGGCAGCGTCATTTTGCGACTCAATCCACCATTCCGCTTCGCCGCGAGACTGCACCACGGCCGAAGCGAGTTCAACGTCTCCAAGGTGAATGGCGTCCAGCCCGGTGGATTCATGTGTCATAGCCTGATATCACCTGCCGTGATTGGGAAGATATAGGGCTATTCTACATGAAATCCCCTGCAATAGAACGGGGTAAAACTCCGTAGACGTGGCCTAAGTTTGCGCCAACGCCTGCTGAAGCGTCGAGACGCCGATGACTTCCATACCGGGCACACCGCCTTTCGGAATATTGGCATTCGGCACAATGGCTTTTTTAAAACCGTGCTTGGCGGCTTCGAGAATGCGTTCCTGCCCACTGGAAACCGGCCGAATTTCGCCGGACAGCCCCACCTCACCAAACACGATTAAATCCTGAGGCAATACTTTGTTTTTTAAGCTGGAGACAATCGCACACAATACGGCCAGGTCCGCGCTGGTCTCACTGACCTTCACGCCGCCAACCACATTGACGTAAACATCCTGATCCCCGGCCTGCACCCCGGCATGGCGGTGCAACACGGCCAGCAACATCGAGAGACGATTGTACTCCAGGCCGACCGTTACCCGTTTCGGCGCGCCGTAGGGAGATTCGTCCACCAAGGCTTGAATTTCCACCAACAACGGCCGAGAACCTTCCCAAAGCACCATCACCGCCGAACCGGGCGACGGTTCTTCCGCGCGAGACAAAAAAATCGCCGACGGGTTTTTGATTTGCTTCATGCCCTTATCGGTCATGGCGAACACGCCCAATTCATTGACGGCGCCAAAACGGTTTTTGATGGCGCGTAACGTTCGAAAGCGGCTATCGGACTGCCCTTCCAAAAACAGCACCGTATCGACGATGTGTTCCAAGACTCGAGGCCCGGCCACTTCACCGGACTTGGTTACATGCCCGACCAAGAAAACCATGATCTGATTTTGTTTGGCGAAACGCGTCAGGTACGCGGCCGATTCGCGCACTTGTGACACGCCACCCGCCGCACTGCTGACATCGCCCAACTGCATGGTTTGAATCGAATCGACCACCATCACTTTAGGCTGTTCGGTTTGCGCCGCCATGGTAATGGCTTCCACATCGGTTTCCGTCAGCAAGCGCAGTTTATCTTCCGGCAGACTCATGCGTTTGGCGCGCATGGCCACCTGCTGCAAAGATTCTTCACCGGTGACATAGAGCACTTTTTGGCTCTGGCTTAATTGACAGCAAACCTGCAGCAGCAAGGACGACTTGCCGACGCCCGGGTCGCCACCAATTAACACCACCGATCCCGGTACAATACCGCCACCCAGCACTCGGTCCAGCTCGGACAGGCTGGAATCAATACGAGGGACTTCCGACAACTCGACTTCATTGACCGACATCACGGTTTGTTCGGATGCGCCGGCATAACCGACGGTTTGCGCCCGTCCGGAGGCTTTGGTTTTGGAGGCGGAGACCTTGAACTCCTTCAAGGAATTCCATTCACCACAGGCCGTACATTGTCCTTGCCATTGCGCGTAATCCGCACCACACTCGGTGCAGACATACGCCAGTTTCACTTTTTTAGCCATTTCAGACATTACCTAAACAAAAAAGCCCGCAAAGCGGGCTTTCGAAAACAGCGATCAATGCTTGATGTCTCGCCAGTATTCTTTTTTCAATAAATAGGTCAACAGAATCAGGACCAATAGGAAGAGAATGACCTTCCAACCCAAATCGTGACGTTGCAGTTTAGCCGGCTCACCCGCATACTCCAAAAAGTTGGTGATATCGCGCGTGGCCTGCTTAAACTCTTCGGCCGACATGTGACGCTGCATACCTTCCAAGACATGCGGCATGACCGTGCCGTGCAACAGGCGGTTATCCCATTCACCGGTTTTCTCGTCCAACTCATAACCTCGCATGAAACTGTAGATGTAATCGGAGCCTTTCAAACGCGCCATCAGCGACAAATCCGGAACTTTGGTACCAAGCACTTCTTCATCAACGCCCGGCAACATACGTGTGGTGACATTGTCCACCGATCGGTTCTGACCGTAAGTCATCGCTTCGACCACTTCTTCATCGGTCCAACCGAAATCACGGGCGATACGGTTATAACGCAGGTATTTCACCGAGTGGCATGCCATGCAGTAGTTTGAGAACAATACCGCACCGCGTTTCAGCGAGTCCTTGTCTTCCAGGCTGTTATCGGCCTTTTCCAAATCCAATGCCGGACCGCCGGCGGCGAAACCGGCCAGCGGGAAAAGCATGCATAAAATGAAAATTGAACTGATTTTTCTCATGTTAACTGACCCTCTCCGGAATTGGCTTGGTTTTCTCACTCACCGATGTGAATGGCAAGATAATGAAGAACAGGAAATAGGTCGCGGTGAAAACGCGCGCCAATTTCGTCAGTTCCGGTGTCGCCGGCTGCGTTCCGAGCCAGCCAAGTACTAAGAAGCTCACAACAAACATGGTCAGCAATACTTTAAAAGACGCCCCGCGATAACGGATGGACTTCACTTTACAACGGTCCAGCCACGGCATGGCGAAGAGCACTGCAATCGCCGCGCCCATGGCGATAACGCCCAGCAGTTTATCCGGCACCGCTCTCAAAACCGCATAGTATGGCGTGAAATACCAGACAGGGGCAATGTGCTCCGGTGTCTTCAACGGGTTCGCCGGTTCAAAGTTCGGTGGTTCGATGAAGTAGCCGCCGCCTTCCGGGAAATAAAACACCACAATGGCGAACAGCAACATGAAGACGGACGCGCCGAACAAATCCTTAACCGTATAGTAAGGATGAAACGGAATGCCGTCGATCGGCAAACCTTTTTCGTTTTTATACTTTTTGATTTCCACGCCGTCCGGGTTGTTGGACCCGACCTTATGCAGCGCCACAATGTGCATGAACACCAGAATCACCAACACCAACGGCAAGGCAATGACGTGCAATGCGAAGAAGCGGTTCAAAGTGGCATCGGAGATGACGAAATCACCCCGCACCCATACCGCTAAATCCGGTCCCACAACGGGTATAGCTCCAAATAGGGAAATGATGACCTGTGCGCCCCAGTAAGACATTTGTCCCCAAGGCAACAAATACCCCATAAAGGCTTCCGCCATCAACACCAGGAAGATCAACATCCCCAGTATCCACACCAGCTCGCGCGGGTTCTTATAGGAGCCATAGAGCAGCCCCCGCATCATATGGAAGTAAATCACAATGAAGAAGGCCGACGCCCCAGTGGAATGCATGTAACGAATCAGCCAGCCCCACTCAACATCGCGCATAATGTATTCAACGGAATTGAACGCTTCCGCCGCACTCGGCTTGAAGCTCATCGTCAGCCAGATACCGGTGACGAATTGGTTGACCAGCACCAACAGCGCCAGTGAACCGAAGAAATACCAGAAGTTGAAATTCTTAGGCGCGTAATACTCGGCCACATGCTCGTTCCATGTGCTGACAAGCGGATAACGCGCATCCAACCAGGCCAGTAGAGAGTTTTGAGGTTTCTTGTGTTCTGTTTGCATCAAACCACTCCTTCTTCAGGGTTTTCACCCACTCTAATGACCGAATCGGAAACATAACGATAAGGTGGAATTTCCAGGTTGGTCGGCGCCGGAACGCCTTGGAAAACACGGCCCGCCAAATCAAAACTGGAACCGTGACACGGACAGAAGAAGCCGCCTTTCCAACCCTTCGCCATATCCGGTGAATCGACCGCCGGGCGATACATCGGCGCACACCCCAAGTGGGTACAGACACCGACGACGACCAAGTATTCCTCATTCAAGGCTCGGACTTCGTTTTTACAATATTCCGGTTGCACCGAGTTATCGGAGTTCGGATCACGCAACTCATTGTCCAATGTCGGCAGAATGCTCAACATTTCTGTCGTCCGTCTGACGACCCAAACCGGTTTACCACGCCAGGAAACCGTCAACATTTGCCCAGGTGACAACAAACTCAAATCTGCATCCACAGGAGCCCCGGCGGCCTTGGCTTTTTCGCTCGGCTGCCAGGAGCTCACGAAAGGAACCGCTACAAAGGTAGCGCCTGCCGCCCCTAAAACACCCGTCGCAGCCGTTAATACTTTACGACGCGTCAGGTTTTTGTTCTCAGTCTGCTCTTTTGACGACATAGAGACTTCCTCTTTTGTCCATTTTCTTAATCGTTATACGTTGATCGTATTTTTAAATTTTCTCGCGGCAAAGCCCATGGCAAGCCCGAATAAACCTTAAAAATAATCAAAGCGGCTGGCTATTTTACCAAAGCAAAATTAATCCTTACATCAATATCTATTTATGACCATTAAAAATATTTTTATAAATAAAACTAATCACAGACATAAAAAAAATTGTTCATAAACCGACCATTCAAGTCGGTTTTTACTCAAACCGGGTTAGGAATATCCACAAAAATTACTTCCAAATCAAATTCTTGCGCTAACTTTTCACCCAGCGCCTTGACCCCAACACGCTCGGTAGCATGATGCCCGGCCGCTAAGTAATGCACCCCACTTTCAAGCGCTTGATGCGTGGTTTGTTCCGATACTTCGCCACTGATAAACACATCCGCCTGCCAGTCAATGGCTTGCTGGATATAGCCTTGCGCCCCGCCGCTGCACCAGGCCACCGTTTCAACCGCTTCCGGACCGCCCAGTAAATGTAACGGCGTGCGATCCAGAGTGGTTTCCATCGTCTGGATAAACTCGCTGATCGGCTTCGGAGAGGCCAAACGCCCCAGTCGAACCAAGCTTTTTGCATCCGGCGTGATGTCCTCCAGTTCCCACAGTTGGCCGAGCATCGCATTATTCCCGACAACCGGGTGCGCATCCAATGGCAGGTGATAGCCCAATAGATTGATGTCATTCATCAGCAAACTGCGGATACGCTTTTGTTTCATGCCCGTTAGGGTCACCGGTTCATTTTTCCAGAAATAGCCGTGATGCACTAAAATTGCATCCGCTTCCTGTTCAATGGCGGCATCGATCAACGCCTGACACGCCGTGACACCGGTGACGATTTTAGCGATTTCCGTTTTACCGGACACTTGCAATCCGTTCGGCGCATAATCTTTAAAATCCGCGACTTGCAGATAGGTATCCAAATATTCGGTCAGTTCGTGAATGTGCATTGCTTCTCCCCTGCAACCCAGCGGTTGCGTATATTGCGGACAAAAAAAATGACCAGGCCTGGTCATTTTTTATGAATCGAACACGAATCAGTCTTTCACACGATAACGTGCCGAAGCGGCGTGCGCTTGCAACCCTTCGCCATCGGCTAGGACGCCGGCCACTTGACCCAACACATTGGCACCTTCCGCGGAACACATAATCAAGCTGGAACGCTTCTGGAAGTCGTAAACGCCCAATGGCGACGAGAAACGCGCGGTACGCGACGTCGGCAGCACATGGTTCGGCCCGGCACAGTAATCGCCTAACGCCTCGGCCGTGTAACGGCCCATGAAAATCGCACCGGCGTGGCGAATTTTTGGCAACAAAGCCTGCGGGTCTTCAATCGACAACTCCAAATGCTCCGGTGCGATGTAATTGATCATCTCCACGGCTTGATCTTCGTCGTCCACCACAATGATGGCACCACGGTCGGTAATGGCTTTGGTAATGATTTCTTCACGCGGTAAGGTTTTCACTAGACGGTTCATGCTTTCATAGACCTTCTCGGCAAATTCCGCATCCTGCGTCACCAAAATTGATTGTGCGTCTTCATCATGCTCCGCTTGTGAGAACAAGTCCATCGCAATCCAGTCCGGGTTGGTTTGACCGTCGCAGTACACCAAAATTTCCGAGGGCCCGGCAATCATATCAATGCCGACGGTACCGAACACTTCACGCTTGGCCGTCGCCACGAAAATATTCCCCGGCCCGACAATTTTATCCACAGGCGGAACGGTTTCGGTGCCATACGCCAAGGCCGCCACCGCTTGGGCGCCGCCCAATTTGAATACGCGATCCACGCCGCAGATTTCCGCAGCCGCCAGCACCATGTCATTGACGTCTCCATCCGGCGTCGGCACAACCATAATCAGCTCCGGCACACCGGCCACTTTCGCCGGGATGGCATTCATGATTACAGAAGACGGGTACGCGGCCTTGCCGCCCGGCACATAGAGGCCGACCTTATCCAATGCCGTGACTTGCTGCCCCAGCAAGGTGCCGTCGTCTTCGGTATAAGACCAGGATTTACCCACTTGTTTCTCATGGTAGTCACGCACGCGTTTGGCAGACAATTCCAAACCGTCACGCTGATCGGCTGGAATGCGCTCCAGTGCCGCTTTCAACTCCGCTTTCGGAATTTCCAAATCCGCGCCGGCCGATAAGGCCAAACGGTCAAACTTTTCCGTGTATTCCAGCAGCGCCGCATCACCCTTTTCACGGACATTGCGCAAAACGTCCTTAACAATCTGATTCACCGAATCATTGGAAACCGTTTCCCAAGCCAACAAAGCTTCCAATTCGGCTTTAAACCCTTCATCGTTTGCAAATAGTTTTCGAACTTTCAACATTTTCATTTCCATCTTTTCAGGAAGCCGTTCATCCATCGGCTTCAAACCGTCAGGCGATTATTCAATCGCCGATTTAAATTTCTCAACAATATCGTTAATTTGATTGAATTTGGTTTTATAAGCATGCTCGTTCACAATCAAGCGCGAGCTGATATCGGCAATGTGCTCTTCCGGCACCAGACCATTTGCTTTCAGTGTATTACCGGTATCGACCAAATCGACAATCTTATCCGCCAAATCGATTAACGGCGCAATTTCCATGGAACCGTACAATTTAATCAAGTCCACCTGCTGGCCTTTTTCCGCGTAATAGGCTTTGGCCGATTGAATGTATTTGGTTGCGATTTTCAAACGATGCCCATGCGGTTTAGCTTCTTTCG